>NZ_SRLW01000474.1:0-5124 GCF_006518215.1 Myxococcus sp. AB025B | reverse complement strand
GGCCTGGCGGGCGCGGGCGGGGAGGGCTGGCTTCATCCGAACACTTCACCCGGTGGCGCCTTTCCCGGAAGATGTGGGCGTGTCCGCTCCCCCCCGTCCCCCTCGTCCGGCTCCCTCGTCGTCCCGCGGCGCGCTCGGCGCCTTCGCCCTGGCCGCGCTGCTGGCCCTGACGGCCTGCTCGGCCTTCTCCCGCGCCGTGAAGGAGGGCGACACCGCCAGCCAGCAGCAGAAGTGGGCGGAGGCGGAGGCGGCCTACCTGCGCGCGCTCGCCGCGGACCCGGAGGCCTCCGAGGTGACGGTGAAGCTGCGCGAGGTGCGCCGCGCCTGGAGCCAGGTGGTGCTGGCGGAGGCCCGGAGCGTCCATGACTCCGGCGACCTGGATGGCGCCATGAAGCGGCTGGTGCGCGCCCTGGAGCTGGACGCGGAGAACGTGGCGGCCAGGGAGCTGCTCAACGTGACGCTGGACGAGCGGGTGGCCGTGGCGCTTACCGCGCTCAAGGCGGACAAGCTCCAGGAGGCCCGCGCGGAGCTGGACGCGGTGCTGGCGGTGGCCCCGGACCACGCGGGCGCCAGGAAGGCCCTGGACGCGGTGCAGGTGGCGTGGGCGAAGCGCTGGTTCAACACCGGGGACGGGCTGGAGAAGGCGGGCAAGCTGGGCAACGCGCTCGTCGCCTACGTGCGCGCGGACCAGGAGCGCGTGGGCGCCACCGCCGCGCGCGAGCGGGCGGAGGCGGTGCGCCAGAAGCTGCGCGACGAGGTGGCCTTCCTGGTCGTGGCGACGCCGGTGGAGGACCGCGCGGGCGCGCCCGACGTGGCGCAGCGGCTGGCGGCGGGGCGGCTCGCGGCCATGCTGCCCACGCACCTGCCCCTGCGCGTGGTGACCGAGGCCCCCGAGGGGCGCGAGGGCGTGAAGCTGGATTTGTCCCTGGAGCGCGTGCTGCCGCTCAAGGCGGTGGAGGACTCGCAGCGCTCGCACCGCTACCTCGCGGGCAAGACGTCCGTGCCCAACCCCCGCCGCGCCGGCTTCGAGACGAAGCTGCTGCAGGCCGAGCGCACCCAGGAGGAGGTGGACCGCAAGCAGGCCCAGGCCCTGCGCGAGTACCTGCGCCTGCAGACGGAGCTCAACCTGCTGCGCGCGGGGACGGAGCGCTGCCGCGAGCGTGAGCGCCGCGAGTGCCTGGAGGCGCTGAAGGAGTGCGGCGAGGCCGCGCGCGAGGCCGAGAAGCCCGGCACGCTGCCCGGGGAGTGCAGCCCCGCCCGCTGCGCCTCCAGCTCCTGCGCCAAGGAGGAGCAGGCGCTGGCGCTGCTGCTGGCGGCGGTGAAGGTCAAGGAGGCCAGCCTGGAGGCCGCGCTGGAGAAGTCGGAGACGCAGCGCATCGAGGTGCAGCGCCACCGCGACACCACGTTCCGCGAGCCCGTCACGGTGGAGGAGCCGATGTACTCGGACTTCGTCTACGACGTGCAGCTCCACCGGCTCACCGTGACGGCCTCCGTCACCGCGGTGATGCGGGACCTGCTCAAGTCCCAGGTGCCCGCGCCGCACACGGATGACTTCTCCGTGATGCACGAGGACCTGGCGCACAAGGGGTACGACCGGTACGGCGTGCTGGCGGACCCGGTGCAGCTGCGCAACGAGCTGGAGCTGCGCGTGGAGGTGGGCGACAAGGCCGTGTCGGACCTGGCCCGCCGGGTGAAGGAGCGCTTCGACGCGTACCGGGGCAAGCGCGTGGAGGACGCCCGCCGGGGCATGGTGCGCCCGGGCGCCGAGGACGTGGTGGAGACCGCCGTGCGCGCGCTGCTGCTCACCGCGGACGCGCCCCCCGCGGATGTCCTCCAGCCCCTGGCCCGCGCGCGCGGCCTCAACCGCCCCGAGACGCTGCTGGGCCTGTAAGTCGCCGTTGCCCCTGTAACCAGAGTCCGTACGGACCCGCGACACCTTTCGACTCAGGTGTCCTGTCCCAGGACACTTTGGTTACGGGGTTGTAACCATTTGGAACCAAAGGACACGGACTTCAAAGTGTCATGAGTCTTTACGCCGTGGTCCCCGAGGCGTGGAGTCCATGTGCTCCGTGGATACCGGGTGTTTCAGTGGGAAGCTAAGGGAAGTCCGCTAGTTACCTGGATGGCATGACACCTGCTCAGGGCAGGGGTCCCCGGGCTGTGGGAGTCCGGGAGCCTCATTCCTCTGCGAAGAAGGATGTTCATGTCCCAGTCCAAGATTGTCGGTGCCCTCGCGGGCCTGGCGCTGCTGGCCGGTTGCGGCGGCGAAAACACCACCCCTCCCCCCTCCGAGGAGGTCAGCCAGGGAATGTCGTGGGAGGAGTTCCTCGCGGGCGTGTACCAGGAGCCCGACACCGGCATCTTCATCGCGGATGGTGACACGCCGTTCGCCACCGAGAAGCACCTGCGCGAGTTCTATGAGAACAACGTGCGCAACGGGCAGCTCATCGTCCACACCGCGGGCGGCGTGGATGCCGCGTGGAACGCAACGCAGAAGAAGAACATCACCTACTGCGTGAGCACCACGTCGTTCGGCACCCGGTACAACACCGCGGTGGCGGCGATGAAGAGCGCGGCCGAGGCCTGGGAGGCCGTGGCCAACGTGGACTTCGTGCACGTGGTGGCGCAGGACACCAACTGCACCGCGAGCAACCAGAACGTCGTCTTCGACGTGCGCATCGTGAACTCGGGCAACCAGTACCTGGCCCGCGCGTTCTTCCCGAACGACACGCGCGCCAACCGCAACGTGCTCATCGACACGTCGGCCTTCGGCAGCATCCCGCCGTGGACGCTCGAGGGCATCCTGCGCCACGAGCTGGGCCACACGCTGGGCTTCCGCCACGAGCACACCCGTCCCCAGGCCGGCACGTGCTTCGAGGACAACAACTGGCGTCAGCTGACGGCGTACGACTCCGCGTCCGTCATGCACTATCCGCAGTGCAACGGCACCCAGAACGGGGACCTGGTCATCACCGCGCTGGACGCGCAGGGCGCCGTGGCGCTCTACGGCGCGCCGGGCGGCACGGACCCGGAGCCGCCGGGTCCTGGCACGGGCACCCCGACGACGACGACGCTCACGGGCTCCGTGGCGGCGAGCACCAACAACGCCTTCCCGGCCATCACCGTGGTTCCCGGCACGGCCTTCAACGTGACGATGACGGGCACGGGTGACCCGGACCTGTACGTGCGCTTCGGCGCGGCCCCCACCACGAGCACGTACGACTGCCGCCCGTACCTCAACGGCCCGTCCGAGTCCTGCAGCCTGACGGTGCCCGCGGGCGTGACGACGGCGTACGTCATGGTGCGTGGCTACACGGCCGCCACCTTCACGCTGACCATCAACTACACCCGCCCGTCGACGGGTGGCACGCCCGCCACGGACACGAAGTCGGGCACGGTGGCCTCGGGCAGCGTCACCAACTTCCCCGCGTACAGCGTGGTGGCGGGCAGCACGTTCAAGGTCGTGATGACGGGCTCGGGTGACCCGGACCTCTACGTCCGCTTCGGCTCCGCGCCCACCACCACCGCGTACAACTGCCGTCCGTACCTGACGGGCGCCGCCGAGACGTGCGAGCTGACGGTGCCCGCCGGCCAGACGAGCGCGTACGTCCAGGTCCGCGGCTACACGGCGGGTTCGTACAACCTGGCCATCAGCTACACCAAGCCGTAGTCCACGCTCCCGACACCCGGGAGTGAAACACGGGCGGTCTTCCCGAGTCGGGGAGGCCGCCCGTGGTCTTTTCAGTCGAGGAGCGGGCTCAGCTGCGCGCCCCCCGCGCGCTGGGCGTCCAGGCGGCGCCGGCGGGCCGGGGCGATGGCGAGCTGCCACGCGGCGCAGGCGAGCCCCAGCACCAGACACCCGAGCCACAGCGCGGACGTACCCGCGCGTCCCAGCACCCGCCCTCCGAGCGCGGGCGCGGCGCTGGAGGCCAGGCCCCAGAGCATGTGGTACGCGCCCTGGTAGCTGCCGCGCAGCCGCGTGGGCGCCAGGTCCGCGACGACGGAGGGCGCGACGGGGGCCTGGGCCATCTCCCCCAGCGTCCAGATGGCCACGGCGAGCGCCGCGAGCGCGACGTTGCCCGTCAGCGCGTGCAGGCCGAAGCCCAGGCCGGTGAGGGCCGCCGCCAGCGCGAGCGAGTGCGCGCGGCGCAGGTGCTTGAGCAGGCGGTGGGACAGGGGCTGGAGCGCGACGATGAGCAGGCCGTTGACGGACAGCACCGCGCCGAACTGCGCCTCGCTCAGGCCGCGCGCGCTCAGGTCGAGCGGGAGCGACACCTGGCTCTGATGGAAGATGATGGCCACGCCGAGGATGGGCAGCGCGAAGGCGACGAAGCTCGGGTCCAGGAAGGGCGTCAGCAGCGAGCGCAGGGCGCCCGGGGCCTGGGCGTCCTCCGACGCGGTGCGGGCGGGGCGCGTCTCCGGCAGGAGCCACCAGATGCAGCACCCGTAGGTGAACGTGGTGATGGCGTCGGCCACGAACAGCGTCACGTAGCCGAAGCGGACCATCAACCCCGCGAGCGGCAGCGCGACGGCGAAGCCCACGTTGATGACCCAGTAGAGCAGGCCGAAGGCGCGCTGCCGGTCCTCGGGGGTGACGACGTCCGCCACGGCCGCGGACACGGCGGGACGGTAGAGCTCTCCGAGGATGCCCAGGCAGAAGGCGGCGAGCGCGATGGAGGTGGGCTCTCGCGCGAAGCCGAGCAAGAGCATGCCCACCGAGCCGAGCCACAGTCCTCCGGCCAGCGTCAGGCGCCGGCCCACGCGGTCCGCGAGCATGCCGCCCAGGGGGCTCGCGATGACCGCGCCCACGCCGTAGAGCGACACGGTGAGGCCCGCCTGCTCCACGCTGAAGCCCCGCTCGCGCGTGAGGTACAGCGCGAGGAAGGGCACCACGAAGCTGCCCAGTCGATTGACCAGGGTGCCCACCCACAGCACCCAGTAGGTGCGCGGCAGGCCTCCGGCCATCTCATGCACGGCCCTGCCCAGCGCGCTCGTCGTCCATCGCGAACTCATGTGCGCACGCAGCATGTGTCAGCGCGAACGCCCTTGCACGAGCGGCCGCGAGGGCCCGTGGAACGTGGTGCTGCTTGGTGCTCCGAGGAGTCCAGGTGGGGCGGATGGGGG
>NZ_SRLW01000473.1:0-5125 GCF_006518215.1 Myxococcus sp. AB025B | reverse complement strand
CGCCGAGCGCCACGTTCTCCAGCACGCCCAGCGCGTCGGGGACGAGCACGGCGGCGGAGTAGTAGGTGCTCACCAGGTACTGGGTGAGGGCCTGGTCGTTGATGGCCATGCGCTTGACGGTGAGGCTCGCCTCCACCTCGTCGGGGATGCCCGCGTTGTGCAGGCCCACCACGCCCTGGTCCTCCTGGCCGGTGCGCATGGCGATGATGGACGTCGTGTTCTCCCGGCTGATGGGCAGCTTGTCGCACGGGAGGATGGGCACCCCGCGCCACGCCTGGAACTTCGCCCCGCCCACGTCCACCACCGTCGGGTACAGGCCGCGCCGGGTGCACTCCCGGCCGAACGCCGCGATGGCCCGCGGGTGCGCCAGGAAGTAGCGCGTCTTGCGACGGCGCGTCACCAGCTCGTCCATGTCGTCCGGCGTCGGCGGCCCCGAGCGCGTGTTGAGGCGCTGCTTGAGGTCGGCGTTGTGCAGCAGGCCGAACTCCGGGTTGTTGATGAGCTCCCACTCCTTGCGCTCCTTCAGCGCCTCGATGGTCAGCCGCAGCTGCTCCTGCGTCTGGTTCATCGGGTCGTTGAAGATGTCCGACACGCGGGTGTGCACGCGAAGGATGGTCTGCGCCACGCTCAGCTCGTACTCGCGCGGCTTGAGCTCGTAGTCCACGAAGCCGCCCTGCAGCACGGGCTCGCCGTGGTGGCCGGCCGACATCGGGATGGCCGCCTGGCCCGCCTTGTCCTGGGGCTTCTTGAGCTTCGCCTTGTAGCGCTCCACGTGCGCCTTGAGCGCCGGGGACTGGACGATGAGCGCCTCGAACACGTCCTGCGGCAGCGCCATCACCGTGCAGGCCGTGAGCGCCTTGACGGTGAAGGGCCACACGTCGTTGGACTCCACCACGGCCTGGTCGCCGAAGTGGTCGCCGTCCGCCAGCGTGTCCAGCACCAGCGGGTCGCCGTACTTGCCCTTGGAGAGCTTCTGCGCCTTGCCGTGCGCGATGAGGAACACCTGGTGCGCGGACGTGCCCGCCTCGACGATGACGTCCCCGGCCTTGTACTGCTGCTGGGTGAAGCGGCCCGCCAGCGTGCGGATGAGCAGGTCATCCGCGTCCTGGAAGCCCCGCATCAGCGGCAGCTTCAGCAGCTCCTGCGGAATCACCTCCACCTTGACGCCGATGTTGCTGAAGTTCAGCCGGTCGTCACCCGCCGCATACGTCAGCCGCCGGTTGACGCGGTACGTGCCGCCCGACACCTGCACCCACGGCAGGATGCTCAAGAGGTAGCGGGGCGAAATGCCCTGCATCACCGGCTGCGTCTTCGTCGTCGTCGCCAGCTGCCGCGCGCCGGCCGTGCTCAGGCTGGTGCCCTCGTGGGCCGCCAGCTCTCTGTCTGGATTCGCCATGACGTGGTCTCCCGTTGGCTGACTACGAGCGGCCCAGCTCCACGCTCTCCAGGATGCCCAGCGCGTCCGGCGTCAGCACCGCCGCCGAGAAGTACGCCGTCACCAGGTAGTTCATGATGGCCTTCTCGTTGATGCCCATGAAGCGCACGTTGAGGCTGGGCTCGATTTCGTCGGGGATTCCCGCCTGGTGCAGGCCCACCACGCCCTGGTTCTTCTCCCCCGCTCGCATCAGCATGATGGAGGTGGTGCGCGCCTCGGAGATGGGCAGCTTGTTGCACGAGACAATCGGCACGCCGCGCCACGCGGGCACGTGGTTGCCGTTCATCTCCACGCTGGTGGGGTAGATGCCCCGCTTGTTGCACTCCTGGCCGAAGGCGGCGATGGCGCGCGGGTGCGCCAGGAAGAACGACGGCTCCTTCCACACCGTCGCGAGCAGCTCGTCCATGTCGTCCGGCGTCGGCGCGCCCGAGCGGGTGTGGATGCGCTGCTTGAGGTCCGCGTTGTGCAGGAGGCCGAACTCGCGGTTGTTGATGAGCTCGTGCTCCTTGCGCTCCTTGAGCGCCTCCACCGTCAGGCGCAGCTGCTGCTGCGTCTGGTTCATCGGGTCATTGAAGAGGTCCGCCACGCGGGTGTGAATCTGGAGCACCGTCTGCGCGACGGACAGCTCGTACTCGCGGGGGCTCGTCTCGTAGTCCACGAAGGTGCCGGGGAGCACCGGCTCGCCGTGGTGGCCCGCCGCCAGCTCAATCGCCTTCTGGCCCGAGTGGTCCTGCTTCTTCTTGGAGCGCGCCTTGAAGTTCTCGAGGTGCTTCTGCAGCGACGGCACCTGCGCCACCACCGTCTCGAAGGCGGACTGCTGGAGCACCAGCGCAATCACGGGTGTCACCGCCTTGGCCGTGAACTGCCAGTAGTCCTGCGACTCCAGCAGCGCCTGGTAGCTGTAGTGGTCTCCGTCCGCCAGCGTCTCCAGCACCACCGGCTCCCCGTACTTGCCGGTGCCGATGCGGTTCACCTTGCCGTGCGCGATGAGGACGATGGAGTCGGCCTCCTTGCCCGCCTCGGTGATGACCTCGCCCGCCTTGTACTCCTTCTGCTCGAAGCGGTTGGCCAGCGCGGTGAGCGCGTCCACGTCCTCATACCCTCGCAAGAGCGGCAGCTCGCCCAGCTCCTGCGGAATCACCGCCACCTTGGCGCCCGTGCTGGTGAAGGTGACGCGGCCGTCGCCCACCGCGTACGTCATGCGGCGGTTGACGCGGTACGTGCCGCCGGACACCTGCACCCACGGCAGCAGCTTGAGCAGCCACCGCGAGGAGATGCCCTGCATCTGCGGCTCGGACTTGGTCGTCGTCGCCAGCTGCCGCGCCGCCTGCGTGCCCAGGCTCTGGTTGTTGTCGTCGAACTTCTTCGAATCATTGGACATGGGTCACCCTTCTTCGGATTGAAGACTTGGATTCACTGCGGAATGTGTCGGCCCGCTCAGGGCCGGGTGGCGCGAAGCAGCTCGGCGAGGCGCATCGCCGACGTGCCCAGCGGGGCGGGCTTGCCCGTGTGGAGCTTCGGCGCCGCGTCGTGGATGAGCTCCACCTCGGTGTAGCGCGTCACGCCCGCGTGCCACCGGGGGATGCCCGCCATCCACTGCTGCAACTGCTCCACGTACTTGCGCAGCTTTGCTTGCGCCTTCTCGTCCAGCTCGAAGGTGCGGATGACGGCGGGCAGCTCCTTGGCCACCAGGTGCTCGAACTGCTTCATGCGCGCGGTCATCATCTCGTTGACCACCTGCACCGCCGCGTCCTTGTCCACGCCCAGGAACTTCTGGACGACGAGCACGCAGTTGTTCAGCTCGCCCTCGAACTGGATTTCCTTCTGGTAGGAGTACAGGTCGTTGACGAAGCACGCGTAGTCCGCGGCGGAGTTCTCCAGCGCCCGCAGCGTGCGGGTATTGAAGACGTCCTCCGGCACCGAGTCCCCGTGGGACAGGCGCGCCAGCGACATGGTGAGGTCCGAGCCGAACGTCTTGCGGCGCATCTCCACGTAGTCCACCGGGTCCGGCACGCGGTTGAGCAGCTGGTTGTTCAGCTCCCACACCCAGCTGTCCGTCATGTCCTGGATGGCCTTGCGGAAGAGCTTTCGGCCGCGCGGCGTCAGCGGGCCCGCCGTGCGCTTCCACAGGTCCGCCAGGCTCAGCTCCACCGGGTTGAGGGGCACCGCGGCGCTGGCCGTCTCCACGTCGTCCGGCATGAACTGCCCCAGCCGCGCGGTGAAGGCCTTGGCGCCCGCCATGTCCCGGGTGTGCGCGTAGAGCATGGGGAAGTAGTCGTCCGCGTACGTCCCCCACACCAGCCAGCACGCCGTCAGCTCCAGCTGCTCGGGCGTCGCGTCCGGGTGGATGAGCGCGCCGCAGAGGGCCACGTCCGCCGCGTCGAACTTGTGGTCGTCCCAGACGTAGAAGCCCACGCCGGGCACCACCTCCAGCAGGCCCATCTTCCGCGCCCAGGCCTTGGAGGCCCTCCGCGCGTGGTCCAGGTGGGGACTGAGGTACGTGCTGTACGGCATGTAGAACTTCGGCAGCGTCGTGGGGCCCACGTGCTGGCGCGGCGTGTGGCTCAGCGAGCGGGCGCGAGGCCCCATCCCCAGCGCGCCCGCCGTCAGCGGCAGCCGGAGCGCGGAGGTGCCCAGGCCCGAGGGCACCGGAATGGACAGCGCCGGGCGCTCCTCGGCGTGCTGGTTCATGTAGCGGTTGGAGCGCAGGTGCCACTCGTGGCCGCCGGACTGCCAGTCCTGGAGCCCCCGCAGGTACGTGAGCACCTGCGCCTGCTCCACCGGGTTGAGCCCGTACTCCGCGAAGAGCCACGGCAGCTCCGTGGCGAACGTCGTCTCGAACTGCTGCAGCCGCGACGTCAGCAAGTCGTTGACCAGGTCCGCGGCGCGCTGCGTGTCGCAGTCGAGGAACTTCTCCACCACCAGCACGCCGTTGGAGAGCTCGCCCTCCTCCAGGATTTCACGCTCGTAGGAGAACAAGTCGTTGCGCAGGTGCACCGCGTCGGAGAACGTGTCCTTGAAGACGCGCATCGGCCGGCTCTTCACCACCCGGTCCGGAATCTCCGCCGCGACGGCCACCTCCACCAAATCCGAGGACCAGGGCGCGCCGCCCACCTTGCGGCGCATCTCGATGTACTCGATGGGGTTGGAGACGCGCGCCTCGCTGATGTTCTCGATTTCCCACATCGACTCATCGAGCAGGTGCTTGGTGTTCTCGAAGAAGCGGCGGCGCCAGTCCATGGACATGGCGGGCACCGTGCGCTGCCACAAGTCCCACAGGCCGCGCTCCACCGGGTTGGCGGGCTCCGGCGGCGTCTGGCTCATGTCCAGCGGCATGAACAGCGGCAGCCGGTCCAGGTAGGCCTGGCCGCCCTTCACGTCGCGCGAATACTTGAAGACCTCCAGGAAGTGGTCGTCGAAGTAGAAGACCCAGACGTACCAGTCCGTGACCAGGTCCAGCACCGGCCCCGGCGCCTCGGGGTGCGTGTACGCGCAGAGCAGCGCGTAGTCCATGCCGTCGAAGCGGCGCTCGGACCAGACCTCCCGGTCCGTCCCGTCCCTCGGCGGCCCCAGGATGCCCATCTGGTAGGACCACGCCTTGGTGTGCACACGGGCGGCTTCCAGGTTCGGGTTCAGCCGCGCCGGCCACGGCACGTAGAACTCAGGCAGCTGGAATGGTTGCTTCTGACG
>NZ_SRLW01000472.1:0-5148 GCF_006518215.1 Myxococcus sp. AB025B | reverse complement strand
CGCCCGTCCCGAACACCGCCACCGTCGCCCCTGGCGGCATCTGCGCCGTGTTGAACACCGCCCCCACGCCCGTCGTCACCGCGCAGCCCACCAGCGCCGCCTTGTCGAGCGGCGCGTCCTCGGGGAGCTTCACCGCCGCCCGCGCCGGCACCACCGCGTACTCTGACAGCGCGCCCAGCGCGGAGAACACGTTCAGCTCCCGCGAGTCCTTGCGCAGCCGCGTGCTCCCGTCCGGCATCCGGTTGCCCGCGTTGATGCGCTCGCCGAGCTCGCACAGGTTCGGCCGTTGGATGCGACAGAAGTAGCACTCGCCACACTGCGCCACCCACGAGAGGACGACCTTGTCCCCCTTTCGCAGATGGGTGACCTCCTCCCCTACTTCCTCGACGATGCCCGCGCCCTCGTGCCCCAGCACACAGGGTAGCTTCATCTTCACCGTGCCGTTCACCACCGACAGGTCCGTGTGACAGACACCACAGGCCACCATGCGGACGAGCACCTCGCGCGCCTGCGGCGGCTCGAAGCTCACGTCGGTGACGGTCAGCACGTCCTTCTCGAAACACACCGCTGCCTTCATGGGGACTCCTGACTCGGATGAGGGAGGTCTGCGTCAGAGCTGCATCGCCTTGAGTTCCTGGAACTCCTCCAGCCCGTAGCGGCCGAGCTCCCGACCGTTCCCGGACTGTCGATACCCACCGAACGGAGCCAGCGGGTTGAAGCGTCCGCCGTTGATGTCGACCTGTCCGGTGCGCATCCGGCGCGCGATTCGCTTCGCGTGCTCCACGTCCTCCGACCAGACTCCTCCGGCCAGGCCGTAGATGGTGCTGTTCGCGATGCGGACCGCATCGTCCTCGTCGTCGTACGGCAGGATGGCGAGCACGGGGCCGAAGATCTCCTCCCGCGCGATGGACATCTCCGGCGTCACGCCCGCGAAGACCGTGGGCTTCACGTAGTAGCCCTTCGGCAGGCCCTCGGGCTGCTCGGGCCCACCGGCGACGAGCTTCGCTCCCTCGCGGAGGCCCTGCTGGATGTACTCACGCACGCGCGCACGCTGCGCCTCGGAGATGACGGGACCGAGCTTCGCCTCTCCCTGGAACGGGTCGCCCACGGTGAAGCTCGCGGCCACCTCCGCGGCGAGGCGCGCCGCCTCATCGTGCAGCGCCCGAGGCACCAACATGCGCGTGTGCGCCGTACACGTCTGACCCGAGTTGAGGAAGCAGTTGCCCACCGTCCTCTTCACCGCGTTCTTGAGATTTGCGTCGGCGAGGATGATGGACGCGGACTTGCCGCCCAGCTCCAGCGACACGCGCTTCACCGTGGCCGCCGCCAGCTCCGACACCCGGCGTCCGGCTCGCGTCGAGCCCGTGAAGGACACCATGTCCACCTCGGGGTGACGCACGAGCGCCTCGCCCACCACCGGCCCCGTTCCGGACACGAGGTTGAAGACCCCAGGCGGCAACCCCGCCTCGTGGAGAATCTCCGCGAGCATGAACGCGTTGAGCGGCGCCACCTCACTGGGCTTGAGCACCACGGTGCACCCCGCCGCCAGCGCCGGCGCCACCTTCGCGACAATCTGATGCAGCGGATAGTTCCACGGCGTGATGCAGGCGACGACGCCCACGGGCTCGCGCACCACCAGCGAGTTGCCCACCTGCTCCTCGAAGACGTGCTCCTGGAGGAGCTGCACGTAGGTCCCCGTCACGGTGATGGGCGTGCCCACCTGGATGGCCTTCGACAGCGCCAGGGGCATGCCCACCTCGCCCGTTATCGTCCTCGCGAGCGCATCCTGTCGCTCCGTCAGCCCCGCCTGGAGCCTCCGCAAGAGCGCCGCCCGCTCCGGGACGGGCAGCGCTGCCCATGTCTCGAAAGCCGCACGCGCCGCGCGCACCGCGCGGTCCACGTCCTCGGCCGTGCCCTCGGGGACGCGCCCCATCACCTCCTCGGTGGAGGCGCTGAGTACGTCGATGTGCCCACCGCCTCGCGACGCCACCCACTCACCCTGGATGTAGAGCTTGTCGTAGACCTGCATTCGATTCTCCCAACGTCAGAAGAGGAAGCCACTCACACACGCTCGAGGACCGCGGCGATGCCCTGTCCCACCCCGATGCACATGCTGACGAGCGCGTAGCGCCCACCGGAGACCTGGAGCTGTCGCGCCGCCGTGAGGGCCAGTCTCGCCCCCGACGCGCCCAGCGGATGCCCCACGGCGATGGCTCCACCGTTCGGGTTCACCCGGCTGTCGTCCTCGCCCAGCTCCAGCAACTTGAGGCAGCCGAGCACCTGCACGGCGAAGGCCTCGTTGATTTCGATGATGTCCATGTCCGACAACGCCAACTGCGCGCGCTCCAGCGCCTTGCGCGCGGCCGGCACGGGCCCCAGTCCCATGGTGCGCGGCGGAACTCCCGCGATGGCGGCCGACACGATGCGCGCCAGCGGCTTGCACCCCACGGACTCGCCGACACAAATCGAGCCGACGAGCAGCGCCGCCGCGCCGTCATTGATGCCCGAGGCGTTGCCCGCCGTGACGACGCCCTCCGCGGCCAGCGGCTTGAGTGTGGATAACTTGTCGAGCGTCGTGTCCGGACGGGGATGCTCGTCGACCGTCACCGTGGTGACCGCCCCCTTGCGCCCCGGCAGCTCCACGGGGACCAGCTCGCCCGTGAAGAAACCCCGAGCCTGCGCTGTCGCGAACTTCTGCTGCGAGGCCAGGGCGAACCGGTCCGATGCCGCGCGGCCGATGCCCAGGTCGCGCGCGATGTTGTCCGCCGTCTCCGGCATCGTGTCACCGCCGAAGCGGGCGACCACCCGGGGATTCGGGAACCGCGCACCCATCGTCGTGTCGAACACCTGCGCGTCGCGGCTGAACGCCGATTCGGCCTTGGGCAGCACGAAGGGCGCGCGGCTCATGCTCTCCACGCCACCGGCGACGAAGAGTTCACCTTGCCCCGTCATGACCGCGCGCGCCGCGTCCAGCACCGCCGCGAGGCCGCTGCCGCACAGCCGGTTCACCGTCACGCCGCCTGCCTCGATGGGCAACCCCGCGAGCAGCGCGGCGTGGCGCGCCACGTTGCGGCTGTCCTCCCCCGCCTGGTTGGTACAGCCGATGACGACGTCCTCGATGTCCCCCAGCTCGAACGGTCCCCGCGTGAGCAGCGCGCGGATGACTCCGGAGAGCAGGTCATCGGGGCGAACGGGAGCCAGTGCTCCGGCGTGACGGCCGAACGGCGTGCGCAACCCATCGTAGATATAGGCGCTCATGCGAATCACCTCTCCGGCGTGAGGAGGGAGACACCGAGCCAGGCTCGGCGGGACAACCACGGGCTCGCGCGATAGCGCGGGTCTCCAGAGGCCGAGTGGATGGCCTCCAGTACCTTCAACAGTCGTCGCGGACCGAGCGCATCACCCCAGGCCAGCGGTCCCCGCGGATACCCCAGCCCGAGCGTCACCGCGGCATCGATGTCCTCCGGGCTCGCGATGCGCTGCTGCGCGATGTCGCAGGCGATGTTCACCACGGTGGCGAGCACCCGCTGCGCGATGAAGCCCGTGCTGTCGTGGATGCGCGCCACCGGCGTCCCGTCCGCCCCGAGCAGCGCGAGCGCGGAGTCCAGGAACGCGGGCCGCGTCACCGGCGTGGTCATCACCGTGCGTCGGCGCTCCGGACCGAACAACAAATCCACCGCCACCGTGCGCTCGGGGTCCAGCGCCAGCGCGAGCGCCGTGGTGGTCGCGTCCCGACCCAACGGCGCGACGAGGCAGAGCGACTCCGGCGCGGGATGCTCTCCGTCATCCGGGAACCAACCCGCCGCTCGCACCAAGGCCAGCAGCGCATCACGCCAGCCGGGCTCATCGGCGGCCACCCACACCGGTCGCTGCTCTCCCTTCGGAAGCGCGGGCTCCGGCACGGCGTGAGGCCGTCCCCCCTCGTGAGAGTAGAAGCCGTGCCCGCTCTTGCGCCCGAGCAGCCCCGCCGTGAGCCGCTGACGCAGCACGTACGACGGACGGAAGCGCGGCTCCTGGTAGAACTGCTCGTACACGGACTCCATCACCGGGTGCGAGACATCCAGCCCCGTGAGGTCCAGCAGCTCGAACGGTCCCATCCGGAAGCCCGCCGCGTCCCGCAGCACGCGGTCAATCACCTCGAAGGAGGCCACGCCCTCCTGGAGGATGCGCAGCGCCTCCGTGCCGAAGCCGCGCCCCGCGTGGTTCACGATGAAGCCCGGGGTGTCCGCCGCGCGCACCGGCCGGTGCCCCAGCCGCCTCGCGAGCAGCACGAGTGTTTCCCCCACCCAGGGCTCCGTGCGCGCCCCCTCGATGACCTCCACCACCTTCATCAACGGCACCGGGTTGAAGAAGTGGAAGCCGCCGACCCTGCCCGGTCGCTCGCACGCCGAGGCGATGGCGGTCACCGAGAGCGACGAGGTGTTCGTGGCCAGCAGGCACTCCGGCCCGACGATGCCCTCCAGGCGGGTGAACAGCCCCTGCTTCACACCGAGGTCCTCGACGATGGCCTCCACCACCACGTCACAGCCCGCGAGGGACGCTTCGTAGGGAACAGGTTCGAGCCGGGCTGTCGCCGCGCGCGCCTCCTCGGGCGACAGGCGGCCCTTCGTCACCAGCATCTCGAGCGTCGATGCAACCGATGCACGGGCCTCCTCGGCGGCCTGGGGACGCGCATCGAACAGGCGGACGGAGATTCCCGCCTGCGCGGCGAGCTGGGCGATGCCTCGGCCCATGACGCCCGTGCCGACCAGTCCCAACGTGAGCGAGGGTGCTTGGACGTCGACCATGTCAGCGTCCCTCGAAGGCGGGCTTGCGCTTGTCCAGGAAGGCTCGCATGCCCTCCTTCTGGTCGCGCGTGGCGAAGAGGAGCTGGAAGGCCTTGCGCTCCAGGAGCAGCGCCTCCGTGAGGGACGCGTCCTGTCCCGCGAGCACCACCTCCTTGATCTGCCGCACGGCCAGGGGCGGCATGTGCGCCACCTTCCGCGCGAGGGTGAGCGCCCGCTCCAACACCTCCGCGTCGGGGACCACCTCGGTGACCAGGCCCATGGCCTCCGCTTCTCGCGCCGTCATCGGCTCGCCGGTGAGCAGCAGCTTCATCGCCTTGAACTTCCCCACCGCGCGCGTCAGCCGCTGCGTGCCTCCCGCCCC
>NZ_SRLW01000471.1:0-5157 GCF_006518215.1 Myxococcus sp. AB025B | reverse complement strand
GTCTGGGGACGGTGACGGGGGGCGGGAGATCGTCTTCTTCCTCGTCACGTATCTGGAGCATGACTACGACCGCGCCACGGATGCGTGCTTCCTGCCCGCCATCACTCCCGAGGGCCGGTACCAGTGCGAGCTGTGGGGGCACGGGGACATCAACGTCTTCTTCTCGAAGACGATACTGAACCTGGACCTGCATCAGTCGCTGTCGACGGACCGGGTGACGACGGTCAACCCGAGTTCGAACTGGCTCAGCCCGACGGGCTACTCGCGGCTCCAGTCGCGGGAGTACGGCAAGGTCCAGATCGTCGAATCCTACGACATGGATGCGTGGAGCTATCAGCAGCGCACGCCGCACGTGTTGATGCTGGCGCCCATGGAGTCGACGGACACGTGGGTGATGAGCTGGGAGGACCTCACGGCGGGCGGAGACCTGTCGTTCAACGACCTGACGTTGCTCATCCGGGGCGTGGGCATCGAGCCCACGGTGACGCGGCTGGAGCACCAGGGCGGGCCCATCATCGAGGGCGAGCCGACGTTCTTCACGGCCTACGTGACGGACGTCCCGGGTGTTCCGCTGACGACGGGCTCCGTGAGCTTCTACGTGAATGGGGACTTCGTCACGGCCCAGGACGTCGACAGCGCGGGGTCCGCCACCGTGGCGCTCTCGTTCTTCCCGATGGGCGAACATCGTGTCGTCGCGGAGTTCGGTGGCATCGAGAACGTGTACTCGTGGAGCATGTCCGAGGAACTGCTGGTGGTCGCCGAGCCCGGGGACGGCGGGAGCCTGCCGGACGCGGGGCAGCCGGATGGCGGGCCTCGGGATGCCGGGGCACCCGATGCCGGGGCATTCGACGCAGGACCTCCGGATGCGGGAGCGCCGGACTCGGGTACCCCCGATGCGGGGCCCCCGGATGCTGGCACGCCCGACGCGGGCGCGGAGCCTGATGCGGGAACGCCGCCCGAGCCCGACGCGGGTGAAGATGCGGGAACGCCCCCTGAGCCCGACGCGGGTGAAGATGCGGGAACGCCGCCCGAGCCTGACGCCGGTGACGACGCGGGAACGCCGCCCGAGCCTGATGCCGGTGAAGATGCGGGAACGCCGCCAGAGCCTGATGCCGGTGACGACGCGGGAACGCCCTCGGGGCCAGACGCGGGTGACGACGGTGGAACCACGCCGGAGCCGGACGCGGGCGATGACGCGGGCACGACGCCGCAGCCAGAACCGGACGCGGGTGACGGCGACGCTGGCACGGCTCCCGACGCAGGCTCCGAGGACGCGGGGCCCTCGGACCCCAACGGCCCCAGCGAGCCGGAGCTGCCAGGCCCTCGCGACTTGACGGTCACCGGTTGGGGTTGCGGCGCCACCGACGCCAGCAGCGCGTCCTTTGTGATGCTGGCGCTCTGGGTGGGGGTGTCGTTCCTCCGGAGGCGGAAGCTCGACTGACGGCGAGGACGGGACTCTCGGTGTGATGGATTGTCAACACCGAGAGTCGCCCGCCCTCGTGAAGCCCTCGGTCGTGGTGGGCACCTCGGCCCGATGCCTATCGGACGGAGGTGCGATGAAGGAATTGCCCCTCACGGGACAACGACAGTTCCTCCAGTGGCTTTCCACCATGGCTTGTGTTGCATGACAGGTGCTACAGCCACAGGAATGCAAATACAAAACAGCAGCCAATCGAGGCGTGGTGCGGACTCTTCGATGACCGTGGAGGTCGGGCGGCAGGATTGCATCTGCGGCGAGCTGTACATGCACGGCTCGCGCAGCATGTATTTCAGGACGCACACCTACTCCAGCTGTCGGGGCTGATTCGCCCCAGGCCTCACGGCGTCTTCCAGTCCCCGTAGCACGCCGTGAGCCCGCACTCGGGACACCGGCAGCCGATGTAGACCCAGCGGACATCCGTGCTGTCCTTGTAGAACGCGAAGCCCACGGCCATCTCGAACGCCCCATTCCCACAGGGGCACTCAGCCTGTTCGAGCTCCGCCTCCTCGAGGAACTCCTCGCTGTCCGCGAGGGGAACCTCGTGCTCGCACTTCACGCAGCACTGCACCGCGGCGCCCGCATCCTCGTCGAGAATCAGATGCGAGCGCTCATGGCCGCACTCCGGGCAGCGCAGCTCATCCATCCGCTCGATGGGATACTTGTTCGCCTTGCTGTATCGCTCCAGCTCGGGGCGGATGTCCGCGCGCGAATCGCCGTAGTAATGCCGGCCCTTCTTCTTCAGCGCCACGCGCCTACCCCAGCAGCTTGAAGCTCTCGCGAGCAATCACCACGCGCTGCACCTCGCTGGTGCCCTCGTAGATGGTCTGCACGCGGGCGTCGCGGAAGTACCGCTCCACGGGGAACTCGTCGATGTAGCCGTAGCCACCGTGAAGCTGCACGGCCTTGTCGCAGACGCGGTTGCTCGTCTCGCTGGCGTACAGCTTCGCCATCGACGCCTCCCGCGAGAACGGCTGCTTCTGGTCCTTCAGGAACGCCGCGCGCAGCGTCAGCAGCTCCGCCGCGTCGATCTGCGTCTTCATGTCGGCGATCATGAACCGCGGGCCCTGGAACTCGCCCACGGCCTGGCCGAAGGCCTTGCGGTCCTTCACATACGAGACCGTCGCCTCCAGCGCCGCCCGCGCCACCCCGCACGCCTGCGACGCGATGCCGATGCGCCCGCCGTCCAGCGCGACCATCGCCAGCCGGAACCCCTGCCCTTCCGCCGCCAGCAGGTTCTCCGCCGGAATCACGCAGTCCTCGAACGTCAACGGCACGGTGTTCGACGAGCGCAGGCCCATCTTGTCCTCGTGCCGCCCGACGATGAGGCCCTTCGTCCCGCCCTCCACGATGAAGCAGGACAAGCCCTTGTTGCCCGCGCCCGACGTCCGCGCCCACACCACGAACACCCCGGCGTGCGCACCCGACGTGATCCACTGCTTGCTGCCGTTGAGCACCCACGTGTCGCCACGCCGCACCGCCGTGGTCCTGAGCGCGCCCGGGTCCGAGCCCGCGTGCGGCTCCGAGAGCGCGAACGAGCCCGCCACCGCCTCACCGGACGCCAGCCGCGTCACGTACTTCTCGCGCTGGGCCTCGGTCCCGAAGGCGTTGATCAGCTCGCCACACATGTTGGTGACGGCCATCGTCACCGCGGTGGACGCGTCCGCCGCCGCCATCTCCATCATCGCCAGCGCGTAGGAGACGGCGCCCGCCTCCGAGCCGCCGTACTTCGCCGGGATGTTCACCCCGAGCAGCCCCAGCTCCCCCAGCTCCTTGTAGAGCTCCGTCGGGAAGCGCTCCGTGCGGTCCAGCTCGCGGGCCAGCGGCGCCACGCGCTCGCGCGCGAACTTGCGGGCCGTCTCGCGAATCAGCGTCTGGGTCTCGGTCAGCTCGAGGTTCACGGAGGTCTTCCTACTCGACGGCCTTGAGGTTGAACGGGTACTCGATGGGGTGGTCCGCGCCATCCGGAGGCTTGGGGAACGTCATGGACGTCAGCACGGCCACCACGCAGTCGTGCAGGTTCGGGTCCTTCAGCGTGCTGCCCTTCTTCACCTTGGCGTTCTTCACCAGGCCATTGGCGTCGATGGTGAAGGACGTGTGCAGCTTGCCCTCCACCTTCTTGTCCTTCTCCGCCATGTGGTCCTCGTAGCACTCCTGGATACGCCCCTGGTTGTAGGCGACCACCTGGCGGATGGAGTCCGGCGTGAAGGGCATCCGCTCCACGTCCGGCGCGTCGCTCTTCGCGGGCGCCGGCTTCGTGGGGGCCGCGGGCTTCCCGCCCTCGGACTTCTTCGACGGAGTGCCCTGGGCGAACGCCACGGCGGACGCCAGGACCAGTACGGGAAGCAGTGCCCTCTTCATGGTGCCTACTCCTTCAGGACGTTGGCCGAGATGACGATGCGCTGGATCTCGCTCGTCCCCTCGTAGATCTCGGTGATGCGAGCGTCGCGCACGTGGCGCTCCGCGTCCATCTCCTTGCTGTAGCCCATGCCGCCATGCACCTGGAGGGCCTTGTTCGTCACGCGGCTGGCCATCTCGCTGGCGAACAGCTTCGCCATGGCGCTCTCCGCGCTGTGACGCACGCCCTTGTCCTTGAGCAGGGCCGCCCGCCAGATGAGCAGCCGGGCCGCGTCGATCTCCATGGCCATGTCGGCGATCATGAACTGGATGGCCTGGTGCTCGCGGATGGGCTTGCCGAACGACTTGCGCTCACCCGAGTAGCGGACGGCCTCCTCGTACGCGGCGCGCGCGATGCCCAGCGCCTGGGACGCGATGCCGATGCGGCCGCCGTCCAGCGTGGACATGGCGACCTTGAAGCCCTCGCCCTCCTTGCCCAGCAGGTTCTTGGCCGGCACGCGCATGTCCTCGAAGAACATGGAGCAGGACCAGGCGGCGCTGATGCCCATCTTCTTGTCGGGCTCGGCGCGCGTGAAGCCGGGGGTGTTGGTGGGGACCAGGAAGGCGGTGATGCCCTTGTGGCCCGCCTCCTTGTTCGTCATCGTGAACAGCACGATGGCGTCGGCCTTGGGGCCGTTGGTGATCCAGTTCTTGGAGCCGTTGATGATGTACTCGTCACCCCGGCGCACCGCGACGGTCTGCTGGGCGGCGGCGTCGCTGCCGGCCTCGGGCTCCGTCAGGCCGAAGCAGCCGAGCTTGTCACCCCGCGCGAACGGCGTGAGGAACTCCTCCTTCTGCGCCTCGGTGCCGAACTTCATCACCGGATCGCAGTAGAGCGAGTTGTTCACGCTCATGATGACGCCGGTGGAGGCACAGCCGCGGCTGATCTCCTCCATGGCGAGCGCGTAACAGACATTGTCCAGGCCCGCGCCGCCGTACTGCTCGGGGACGGCGACACCGAGCAGCGACAGCTCGGCGAGCTTCTTCACCGCATCGGTGGGCCACGTGTGGTGCTCATCCCACTTGCGGGCGTTGGGGGTCAGTTCCTTGGCGGCGAACTCGCGGCACATCCGCTGGATCTCGCGCTGGACGTCGGTCAGCTCGAAGTTCATGAGGGCTCCATATTACGGGGGGTGCTCCCAGGGAATAGCGAAGACGAAGGACCCGTCCCCAAGCGACGGTTACCGTGCCGATGAGCCGCCGACCGCCCGCCCCCGCTCCCCGGATTCCAGGGGCGAGCCCAGGAACATGTTCAGGGGCACCGTGACGTCGAAGGACACGTC
>NZ_SRLW01000470.1:0-5204 GCF_006518215.1 Myxococcus sp. AB025B | reverse complement strand
CCCCGAGCCCGTCCGCACCCAGGAGCCGGAACAGCAAGGCGAGCGCCGCGTCGTCGTGAAGAAGGTCTCCCAGTCGCCGCTGCTCCAGCTCGCCTACCACGGCATCGCCGGCAACGACGCGGACGCCGAGGCCCTCACCCTGCTGCTCAACATCCTCGGCGACGGTGACTCGTCCCGGCTCCACCGCCGCCTCGTGGAGGAGGAGCGCGTCGCC
The DNA here is from genome assembly GCF_006518215.1 of Myxococcus sp. AB025B. Lineage (NCBI taxonomy): Bacteria > Pseudomonadati > Myxococcota > Myxococcia > Myxococcales > Myxococcaceae > Myxococcus > Myxococcus sp. AB025B. The sequence continues at coordinate 4,990 of NZ_SRLW01000470.1, read as the reverse complement.
ATCCGCGCCGGCACCATGTACTCGCCCGGCTTCGACCCCGGCCTCGTCTGGCTCACCGCGGACCTGCCCGCCGGCGGCGACCTCGCCCGCGCCGAGGCCCTCCTCACCGAGGAAGTCACCCGCGTTGCCAAGGACGGCGTCACCGAGGCCGAGTTGCGCAAGGCGCGCAACATCACCCTCGCCAACCACTGGCGCTCGCTGGAGACCATCAGCGGCCGCGCATACACGCTCGGCGCCTCCGAGGTCTTCCGCGGCGACTACCGCAAGGTCTTCGACGCCCCCGCCCGCTACGAGCGCGTCACCCGCGAGGACGTCCGCAAGGTCGCCGCCCGCATCTTCGTCACCCAGCGCCGCACCGTCGGCTGGCTCGTCCCCACCGACGCCGCCGAAGTCGCCACCCCCGCCGCTCGCAAGGACGCCAAGCGATGATCGCCCCCCTCACCTGGAAGACGGTCCTCGCCGCCGTCCTGCTCTCCTCGGGCACCGCCGCCGCCCAGGGCGCCGCGCCGTCCAAGCCCACCCCCACCGCCGCGCCCGCCGCCGCCCAGGGCGTCAAGCTGCCCAAGCCCACCACCGTCACGCTCAAGAACGGCGCGAAGCTGCTCCTCGTCGAGCGCAAGGAGGTGCCCCTCATCGCCTTCAGCGCGTGGCTGCGCGGCGGAGCGCTCGCCGACCCGTCCGGCAAGGAGGGCCTGGCCGCCCTCACCGCGGAGCTGCTCCAGAAGGGCGCCGGCGCCCGCGATGCCCGCCAGTTCGCCGAGGCGGTGGACGGCGTCGGCGCGATGCTCGACACCCGCGCCGACCTGGAGAACCTGGTCGTCAACGGCCAGTTCATGTCCCGCGACAGCGCGCTGATGGTGGAGCTGCTCGCGGACCTGCTCACCCGCCCGCGCTTCGCCCAGGACGAGCTGGAGAAGACGCGCGAGCGCATGGCCTCCGAAATCACCGCCGCCAAGGACGGTGACCCGCGCGGCCTCATCAACACCTACTTCGAGGCGTACCAGTTCTCAGGCCACCCCTACGGCACCCCCGTGGGCGGCACCGAGGCCTCGCTGCCCACGCTCAGCCGCGAGGACGTGCTCGCCTACGCCAAGAACCAGCTCGGCGGTGACAGGCTCATCCTCTCCGTCGTCGGTGACTTCGACAGCAAGGCGCTCGCGGCGAAGCTGGAGGCCGCGCTCGGTGGTTGGGCCAAGGCGGCGAGCCCCGCGCCCCAGGTGCCCGCCACCACCGTCTCCCAGGGCCGCCGCGTCCTGCTCGTCGACAAGCCCGACGCCACGCAGACCTACTTCACCATCGGCAACACGGGCATCGCGCGCAACGACGCGGACCGCGTTACCGCCAACCTGGTGGAGACGGTGCTCGGCGGACGCTTCACCTCGCTGCTCAACACCGAGCTGCGCGTGAAGTCCGGCCTCACCTACGGCGCCCGCGCCTACTTCTCCCCGAGCGCCCACCCGGGCACCTTCGCCATCTTCTCCTTCACCCAGACGGAGAAGACGGACAAGGCCATCGACATGGCGCTGGAGGTGTACAGCCGCTACCGCAAGACGGGCATGGATGACGCCATGCTCGCGTCCGCCAAGTCCTACGTGCTGGGCCAGTTCCCACCCCGGCTGGAGACGGGCGGCCAGGTGGCCAACAAGCTGGCGGAGCTGGCCTTCTACAACCTGGATGCGAGCGATGTGGATGGCTTCGCCACCGCCGTGTCCGCCGCCACCCGCGAGTCCGTGGGCGCCGTCCTCCAGCGCACGCTGCCCGCGCCGGAGAACCTGACCTTCGTCTTCATCGGCAAGGCCTCCGCCATCCGGGAGATGGCCCGCAAGTACGGCCCCGTCACGGAGATGAAGATCTCCGACAAGCGCTTCGCCCCGGCGGCCGCGCCCGCCAAGCGCTGAAGCCCAGGCGGTCCCATCGCGCCCTCCGGGTCCGCCGACACCACGTCGGCGCCGGGGGGCGCGGTGCGTCCGGCCCATGGACAGACATCCTTGCGAGGAAATGGCCCGCAACACCTCATGAGCCTGGGTTGCGCAAACCTCGCACGGATGCTTGCTGGATGTGATTCATCACGAGCCCCCTCTGGGACGGCTGGAGGGCCTCGGCTAGCGTGCCGGGGCTTTCTTCCGAAGGGGGCTCTCATGAAATCGCCGCGATGGTCATTCCTGCTGGGCGCGACGTGTGTCGCGTGGCTGGCGGGGTGTGGAAGTGGTGCGCCCGAGTCGAACGGACTCGGCGCCGGGCTGTCCTCCGTGGACACGGACACGGACTCGACGGGGGATGGGACCTGGATGGGGGAGCCCATCGCCGAGGGCTGCGGGCCGGATGGCGGCGTGCCCACGGATGGCGGCGTGCCCTCCGCCGACGCGGGCGTTCCCGAGGGCGGGGTGTGGGTGAAGAGCACCGCCCGCTTCCACACCTCCGTCGGCATCGCCCAGCGCGACGAGGACCTGTCCGCCAATCCTCCCGAAATCCTCGTGCCCACCGGCTCCACGTTCGAGTTCCATCAGGGCTCGCCGCACCAGGAGGGTGGCTGGCTGTTCACCGGCATCCGCCAGGGGCCGTACTACCTGCGCACGGGGTCCACCTTCCTCGTCACGAGCTCCAGGTACGTGGACGTCGGCCGCAACCGCTTGGGCCGCCCCGACGCGCAATACGTGGACGTGTCGTCCTCGCCGCTCCAGGTCAACCTGCTGAACCTGGCGCCGTGGCAGAACTGGGAGAGCGGCACGCAGCCCGGCTCCAGCCTCCAGCTCACCTCGTCGCAGGTGGACCTGTACTCCACCGCGAGCATCTTCGACTTCATCCCCGACGGCGCGACGTCCATCGTCACGCCCAACGCCGTGATGGACTCGGCCCTGGGCACCCTGCCGGTCTTCGAGGCCGACAAGGGAGACCGGCTCTACGTCAACCAGCTCAGTGAGTTCAGCGCGGGCGTCCTCCCGGACGGACGGCCGCTGAGCTACACCGCCGTGGAGCGCTCCACGCAGGTGGGGGCCTTCGACTTCATGCCGGATGGCTTCACGCCCATGCCCCTCACCGGACTGCTCCAGCCGACGCGCATGCGGGAGTTCCCCATCGAGTGGCGGCTGCCCGACTTCGCGCGCTTCGCCTCGCAGGTCCACCCCAATGCGCAGCCGGGGATACCGCGGCTGGACCTGGTGCCCGGACCTCACGGACTGCAGGAGGGGTGGATTGGCTATACCGGCGAGCTGCTCACCCTGAGCCTGCCGCGCGGCACCTCGTATGACCTCACGGCGCGGCTGCGGTTCGGCAATCCCTATCCGTCGAACTGGGGGGTCATTGGCGTGGTGGGCTATTCGTTCCGCAACCAGGAGCGCATGCCGGATGGCTCGGGTCGGCTGGGCAGCATCAACGGGAGCTACACGGAGTGGGACGCGGTCGACAACCTCATCGCCGGACCCCTGGTGCCCAAGCTGTCGCCTCCGCTCGCCTTCACCATTGATGGCGTGTCCGCCACAATCCCACGCAGGGTGGGGACCGTCAGCCCGGTGCTCGCGTGGACACCGCCGCTGGTCGGCACGCCCAGCGCCTATCGCGTCAGCATCCAGCGGTTCGACCCGGACTTCGGCTTCGCGCTCACCTGGCGGGTGCTCTACATGCCCGGCTCCGTCACCCAGGTCCGCCTGCCTCCGGATGTCCTGGAGCCCGCGACCAGCTACGTCGCCACGGTGAGCGCCATCGACAGCCCGAACGTCGACATCCAGTCCTTCCCCTTCAGGACGTTGGATCGCCTGCCGTATCGCTCCTTCACCGCCACGAGCTCGTACTTCACCACGCCGTGATGCTCGGCGCGTGAGCACGCCGGGAGCCCTCTGGAGCCGGGGCTCCCGGTGGATGAATCACTTCGCGCGCTGGATGTCCCGGGCGCGAGGTGGCGGCTTCGTCGAATCACGGTAGCGGCCCTGGCACTTCTGGAAGCGCGCGTCGACGGAGCGGGCGAACCAGGCCGTGGTGCGCTCGCCCTTCAGCTTCGGGCTCTGGAGCGTCACCTGCGGCAGCTGCGCGTAGACGGGGGACTGGCCCGTCTGGTTCGCGAAGACGCGCTTCACCGCGCGGAAGGTCTCCGTGGACTCGAAGGACTCCTCCTTCTCCTTCTTCACGTCGCGGCGGACCTGGCGCTCGCTGAGGTCCGGGGCGAGCGTGCGACGGAAGGTGAGCAGCGCGGTCAGCGACTTGCTGTCCTGGCTCTTGGGCTCGCCGTTCTTGTCGTAGAGCTGGAGGTCTCCGTCGAGCACCAGCGGCACGCCGGTCAGCTGGCTGACCTGGGCCTGGAGCGCGGCGTTGCGCGAGGCGTAGACCCCGGCGTTGTAGTCCGCGAAGCGGAAGAGGGGCTGGGGGTAGGCGGCCTCGAAGCCGAGCAGTCTCGCGGTGCCGTAGCGCACGCCGCCTCCGCGGGTGTACAGCGCGTCGCGCACCTTCACCGGGTCCGCGTCCTCGCCCGCCTTCTCCACCGCGTAGCGGACGCTCACCTGCATGGAGCCCGCGGTGGTGACGGGGTTCAGGTCCTCCAGTCGCCGCGAGGAGAACAGGGCGCTGGCCAGGTTCATCGTGGCGTAAGTGGTGGGGTACCCCGCTTCGTAGTACGCGAGCATGTCCCGGAAGAGCCGGTCCAGGTCGCGCTCGGTCTGCACGGCGCGCAGCCGCTCGTCGAACGTGCGCTTCTGGCCGGACGCCTTGCCGGAGAGCACGGAGGCCAGGGCTTTGTGACCGAGCGGGCCCAGCGTGTCCGCGTGCTCCTCCAGCTTCGCGCGCACCATGCGCGAGAGGTTCGGCACGGCGGGGTCCGCCTTGTAGCCGGACTCCTGCTCGATGATGGCGAGCACGGAGCACACCGCGACGGGAGAAGGCGGCACGTCCTCCGCCTCCAGGGCGGCGAGCACGTCGCGGGCCCAGCCCTCCTTCTCCTTCACGTGCGTGGGGATGAGGCGGGTGACCTGCTGGACGGAGAGCCTGGGAGGGGGCGGGACGG
>NZ_SRLW01000046.1:0-43510 GCF_006518215.1 Myxococcus sp. AB025B | reverse complement strand
GGCCGGGGGCGCCGGCGGACGCGCGGGAGGCGTCGGCGGGCGGGCGGGCGTCGTCGTGGTGCGCACGGGGGTCGCCGTCGTCGGCCGCGTCACGGCCGTGGGACGGGCCACCACGGGGCGCTCCGAAGGCAGGCGGCCGGGCTCCACGTCACCCATGTCCACGCGGCCGCGGAAGCTGGCGCCGTCCACGATGATGACGCGCGGGGCGTGGATGTCGCCCACCATGCGGCCCTCGCGGGTCAGCTCCACGCTCTCCGTGGCGTTGATGTTGCCCACCACCACGCCGCTGACGATGGCGTTCTTCACCGCCACGTTCGCCTTCACCACACCCGAAGGCTCCACGATGAGGGTGCGGCTGAGCGTCAGCTCTCCCTCCACGCGGCCCCGGACGGTGAGGTCCTCGTCGCCCGTCAACCGGCCGCTGATGAGGATGGAAGGCCCCACCACGGTGTTGTTGACGGCGGTGCTACCGCTCAACTCCTTCGGGGTGGCCACGAATCAGCGCTCCTTCATGTCCATGTCGACGTTGCCCTTGAAGGAGGCACCATCGGCGATGAGGATGCGCGGCGCCTTGATGTCGCCCACCACGCGGCAGTCCGTCTTCAGCTCGACCTTGTCGCTGGCGACGATGTTGCCCGTCACCCGGCCGGCGATCTCCACGTTCTGCGTCTCGATGTCCGCCTCGACGACGCCGCTGCCCTCCACGTAGAGGCTCTCCTTGAGGGAGATCTTCCCCTTCACGGTGCCCTGGATGACCAGGTCCTCGTCTCCGGAAATCTCTCCGTCGATGACGATGCTCGAACCAATGACCGTATTCGCCATGAGTGTTGTCCGCCCTCTCGAAAGGTGTGTGCCGCGTCCGCCCGCGGCGTGAGCTTCAGATGTCGTCCGGCAGCCGGACGTCCATCTCGATGGAGCCGTTGAACACGGCGCCATCCTCGATGACGACGCGCGGCGCCTTGATGTCGCCAGCCACCTTCGCCGAGGCGTTGATGGCCACGCGGGTCGAGGCGTCGATGTTGCCGCTCGCCTCGCCGTTGATGGTCAACTCCTCGGCCCGGATGTCCGCCTGCACCTTCCCGGTGCTCTCGATGGTGAGGTGGTTCTTCAGGGCAATCTGCCCCTCCACCCGCCCCTCGATGACAAGGTCCCCACCACCCGTGAGGTTCCCCTTGATGACGATGCCCTTGCCGATGATGCCCGTTTCACCCGTTGCCATGCGGTGACCTCACCCAGAGCCCGCTCCTCCCGAGGAGCCGAGCGCCTTGATTATGTCAGAGATGCGCGGAGATCCAGCCGGAGATATCCCGGAACACCTCGGCGCGCCCCACCTCGTTGAGCGGCTCGTGCTTCATGCCGGGGTACTCCTTGAACTTCTTGTCCGCCGAGCCCGCCGTCTCGAAGAACACCCGCGCCGCCGCGGGCGCCGCCACCCCGTCCTCCGCGCCGCACAGCACGAACAGCGGGACTTGAATCTTCGGGGCGAGCAACATCGCCTCCGCCTGCGCCTTGGTGGATTCGATGAACCAGCGCGGCGTGGCGATGGACAGGTAGAGCGGATCCTCCCGGGTGGCGCGCTGGACCTCCGTGTCCCGGGTCAGGTCCTCCACCTTGAGCCCGGAGGCGATGCCCAGCCAGGGCACCAGCGCTCCCGCCGCCTTCGCGGCCATCACCTTCACGGCGGGCGGGGTGATCGCCAGCTTGAAGTACGGGCCCGACAGCACCAGCCCGGAGAGGCCCTCCACCTTGCGGGCGCCCACCCAGTGCGCGGCCATCAGCCCGCCGTGGCTGTGGGCCAGGGCGAACGTCTTCGCGCCGCCGGCCGCCGCGCGCACGCGCTCCCAGAACACCTCCAGGTCGTCCACGTAGTGCGGCCACTTCTCCGCGTAGGCGCGGCGTCCCTCCGCGCGCCCGTGGCCGCGGTAGTCGAAGCCGTGCACCGCGAAGCCGTCCGCCACCAGCGCGTCCGTCACGTACTGGTAGCGGCCGAAGTGGTCTCCGTAGCCGTGCACCACCGCGACGTGCGCTCGCGGCTCCGCGTCCGGCAGGTGCGTCCTCCAGAAGAGCCGCGTCCCATCCCGGCCGGTGAAGTAGCCCTCGTCATGGCGAGCCATAGGCCCAGCAACTTAGCGGCCCGCCGCACCCGTGGATAGCGCCTTGAGCTTGCGCTCCAGGGCCTCGCGCTGGCCCGGGGGCTCGGCGGACTCGGGGTCCAGCGACAACACCTCCAGCGCCCGGCGCCACGCCCCCGCCGCCTCCGGTCCCCGGGCGGCGCGCTGATAGGCATCCCCCAGGTGCTCGAGGATGACGGGCTCGTCCGGCGCCAGCGTGGAGGCCCGCTCCAGCACCTCCACCGCGCGAGGGTAGTCCCCGCGGCGGAAGTAGACCCACCCCAGCGAGTCCAGGAACGCGCCGTTGTCGGGACGCAGCTCCAGCGCGCGCAGCACCAGCCGCTCGGCCTCGTCCAGGTGACGTCCGCTCTGCGCCAGCAGGTAGCCCAGGAAGTTGAGCGCGGGCGCGTGGTCCGGCTCCACCTCCAGCACCGCGCGCATGCGCGCCTGCGCGCCCGCCATGTCCCCCTGCCGCTCGAAGGCCGCGCCCATCACGTACTGGAGGGCCGGGTCCTTCGGCATCCGCGCCAGCGCCTCGCGCAGCAGCACCAGCGCCTCCGCCCCCCGCCCCTGTCGCTGCAGCGTGGCGGCCAGCGCGTCGTAGAGCGCCGCGGACTGCTGCCGGGACAGCCCTTCCTTCAGCACGGACTCGGCGCGCGCGGGGGTGCCGCCCCGCTCCAGCGCCCGGGCGTACTGCGCGCGGACCTCCAGGTCATCGGGCGAGTCCTGGAGCGCGGCCCGCAGGAGCGCCAGGGCACGCGGGTGCTGGCCCGACAGCGACAGGCACTTCGCCAGGCGCACCCGCGCGTCGGGGTAGATGTCCGAGCCCTCCGGCACGGAGGCGAAGGCCTTGGCCGCCTCGGGGAAGCGCCGCAGGCGCTCGTGCACCAGGCCGACGTAGTAGGCCAGCCGGGGCTCGCCCTCGCTGGCGCTCCGAGCGGCCTCCAGCACCTGCACGGCGGCGTCCGGCTCGCGCTCGGACAGGTAGCTGAAGGCCACCCGCACCGCCGTCTCCGGCTCACCCGACAGCGACAGGAGCCGGTCGAAGTACGCCCGTGCCCGCACCGGAGAGCCCGCCTTGAGCGCCGAGCGTCCCGCGGCCAGGAGCACCTCCTGGCTGTCCGGCTCGCGCTCCAGCGCCTTCGCCAGCGTCTCCTCGGCCTTGCCAGGACGCCCCGTCTCCTCGTACAGCTTCGCCAGCGTGCCCAGCACCTCCACGTCCCCGGGGTCCCTCGTGGCCGCCTCGGCGAGCAGCCGCTCGGCGCGGGCCGTGTCGCCGCGCTCGGCCAGGGCCAGCCCCAGCCGCCGGTAACCGGAGGCCTCTCCCGGCAGCGCGCGGGACAGGGACTCCACCACCTTCACGGCCTCCGCCGGGGAGCCGGACTCCAGGTAGAGCTGGGCGAGGACCAGGTACGCCTCGGGCTCGCGCGGCTTGAGGGCCACGGCGCGGCGCAGGTGCAGGCGCGCGCGGGTGAAGCGGCCCGACTCCATGAGCACGCGGCCCAGGAGCACATGCGCCGGGTAGTACGCCGAGGAGCGCTCCACCGCGCGGCGCAGCTCCCGCTCCGCCTTGTCCAGGTCTCCCAGCCGGGCGTACTCCTCCGCCAGCCGGGTGAGCAGCAGCGGGTGGCCGTCATCCGTGGCCAGCGCCAGCCGCAGCGCATCCACCGCGCCCCGGTGGTCTCCGGCGTGGTGGAGCAACCGGGCCCGCAGGTACTGGGTGTAGCTGGCGGACGAGGAGAAGGCCCCGTCGTCCGTGGCCGCCGCGTCCATCGCCTCCCGCATGGCCTCCCGGTCGACGCGGGGACGCCGCGACGCGGGCGCCGCCGCCAGGGCCTGGGGCCCGGACAAGGCGACGAGCAGGACGGCAACGAGGAGGCGGGAGGGGCTCACGCGAGGTGGAAGTCTAGCGCGGCCCCAGCCGCCTTGCAGGGTCTCAGGCCTCCTCGGGAGGCGGCGCGCCCAGCTTCTCGAGCAGCTTCTCCACCGGGTCGCTGTCCTGACTCACGTCCGCCACCGCCGAGCGGTACTCGGTGTCCGTCGCCTTCTCCACGTCGGGCATCAGGCGGCTGATGACGGCGCGAGCGGCCTCCGCGTTGCACTCGGGCAGGACGACGACGAAGACACCCGCGCCCAGGTGGGAGATGGCATCCGGGTGGCGCACCCGCTTGCGCATCACGTCCGCGATGTTGTTCGGGACGGGCTCCACGGGCCGGTCGGGCCGCAGCACCGCCAGGCTCAGGGCCCGGTGGTAGCGCCGGCTGCGGGCCAGCTCCTGCTCCAGCCGGAGCAGCAGCCCGCGCCGGTCATGCAGCCCCGTGGCGGGGTCGCTCCCGGTGCGGCGCTGGAGCGAGGGCTGGGAGCGCTCCCGCTCCTGCTGCTCGCGCTCGCCCTGGCGCAGCTTGAGCGCGCGGTCCGTGCGGTTGAGCAGCTCCACCGCGTTGAACGGCTTGCTCATGTAGTCCACCGCGCCCAGGTTGAGCGAGCGGACCTTCTCCGCGACGCCCTGGTGCGCGGACAGCAGGATGACGGGGATGTGCGCCGTGTCGGACGACGACTTGAGCGCCATGGCCGCGTCCAGGCCGTCCAGCTTGGGCAGGAACACGTCCATGACCACCAGGTCCGGCCGCTGCGCGCGTGCCCGGGCCAGGCCCTCCGCGCCGTCGCGCGCCACCTCCACGCGGTACTTCGAGCGCAGCACCTCCGACAGCACCGCGGCGATCTCGGGCTCGTCCTCCACCACCAGCACGCGCGGCTGCTCCGTCACCGACGACGTGGCGACCACGGGGCGGGGGTTGCGCGGCGCCTCCTGCGCGAGCGGCAGCGTGAAGACGAAGAGGCACCCGTGCTCCGGCGGGCTCTCCGCCCAGATCTCGCCGCCGTGCAGCTCCACGAACTCCTTGCAGATGGCGAGCCCCAGCCCCGTCCCCTTGCCGCCGTGACGGTACCGGTCGAACACCAGGTGCAGCTCGTCCTGGGGGATGCCCACGCCGTCGTCCTGCACGCACACCTTCGCCGCGTCACCGTCCGGACGGCCCAGCCGCCGCGTGGACACGACGACCTCGCCCGCGTCGCGCGCGTGGTGGATGGCGTTGGTGATGAGGTTCTGCAGCACCTCGTGCAGCTTCACCTCGTCGCCGATGAGCATCAGGCTGTCGGGGCAGTCCGCGCGCAGGGACACGCCCCGCTCGGCCGCCAATATCTCCAGCTCGTTGACCGCGTCACGGCACAGCTGCGCGACGTCCAGCACACGGGGCTCGATGGACAGCCGCGCCGCCTCGCCCTTGCCCTTCTCCAGCAGCGACTCGACCAGGCCGAGGATCTTCTTGCCCTGGCGGATCATCGCCTCCGCGGACTGCTTCTGCTGCGACTCCAGCGGCCCTTCCAGCAGCAGGCGGCCATGGCCCAGCAGCACCTGGAGCGGCGCGCGCAGGTCGTGGCTCACCACCGCGATGATCTCATCCTTGAGGCGGTTGAGCTCCTTGAGCCGGCGGTTCGCCTCGAGCAGCTCGTGGTAGCGCTCGACGTACGCCAGCTCCAGGTCCTCGCGCTTCTTCTTCACCGCGGTGTGCAGCCGCGCGTTGCGGATGGAGTTGGCCAGCACGCCGGCCACGGCCTGGGTGAACTCCTGCTCGTCGCGGCCGAAGGACGCGTCCATGCGCGACACGCGCAGGAACAGCGCGCCCAGCAGGTCGTCCTGGCAGATGAGCGGCTGCACCAGGATGGACTTCACGCCCAGGGGCACGATGGACGTGCGCACCTCCGCCATGAGCGGATCCCGCTGCGCCTCCTCGATGAGCACCGGCTCGCGCGTCTCCAGCGCGCGGCGCAGCTCCGGATAGCGCGCCACCTCGATGTCGAGCTGCACGAGGCTGGGGTCCTCCTGCGTCGCCACCACCTTGCCCGTGCGCGCGTGGCTGCCCTCCACCAGCACCACCGAGCAGCGGTCCGTCCCGGTGACGCGCCCCACCTTGTCCACCGCGATGCGGAGGATCTCCTCCAGCTCCAGCGAGCTGGTCGCCGCCTGGGTGATCTCCAGCAGCATCCCCATGCGCAGCCGGACGCGCTCCTCGCGGTCCTTCAGCCGTCCCGCCCTGAGCGCGGCCTCCAGCCGGGGCACCACCTCGTCCGCGCCGCGAATCCAGTCATCCACCGCCAGGCGCTTGAAGGCCTCCGCCGACCGGGACTTGCCCAGGTCCACCACCACGGGCAACCGCTGCAGCCGCTCCACCCGACGCAGGGACTCGAGCAGCTCCGCGGCGCGCTTGGCCGTCACCGACAGCAGCACGACCTCGGGTTGCAGCGAGTCCGCCAGCTCCGCCAGCCCGGTGTCCTTCTCGGCCGCCGCGCAGTGGTAGCCGCTGGCGGTCAGCCGCTCCATCAAGGCGTCGCCGGACTCCTTCCCGGCCACCACCAGCACGCGTCCCCGCTGATCCGCCTGCATCTCGACTCTCACAGTGAACCTCGCGCCGCGGCGGCCCTGCTCGGGCGCCACTGGGGAGGCTGCAAAAACCCGTTGAATGCGGAAGGGTTCATGGTTCGGTTTCCGAATCTTGCCGCCGTTCACGTCCGTGGGCCAGAGCGGCGCACATCCGGCGGCGACCGGGACTGTGAGTGGAGACGACCCGGTGCCACGCCCATCGTGGCTTCCCACACCCGGGTCCCTGGAGCACTTCCACCCCATGTCCCCCACTCCGGGGGCGGAACGGGCGCGCGCCAACACCGCGCGGTGGGAATCCTTCCCACGCCCACCATGACCTGGCGCCACTCGTCCGGCCGGACTCCGTCCCTTCGAGCAGCCAACCACCCGTCATCGCAAGCTCCCACCCGTTCCCGTGTGCCCTGGAGGGGTGGAGGACACGAGGTCCCACCCACGGGAATCGCCGGGCTATCACGTCATGGGGCTCGGCAGGGCCGCAATCTTCGGGGCCTGGGGGCCGGGCCGTTTTGCGGATGGGGGAGGATGCCGGGAATGGTGCGAGCGAGGTAGAGTGCGGTGCCATGCTCCACCCTCCCGTGACTCGGCGTGCATGGCGCACCGCCCTCGTACTCGTCTCCAGTCTGGCCATCGCCTGTGGCGACGACCCGCCACCGCCCACGCCGGATCCGCCGCAGGTGGCCCTGACGGTTCCCCAGGGGAACGTCGCGGGCACCAGCCTCAAGCTCATCGCGACCATCGCCGGCTGCGAGAAGGTCAACACGCTCAACCTCTACGACCGGACCACCTTCCTCAAGGCGTTCCCGTCGGGCGGTGGCACCACCAACTTCGAGCTGCTGGCGTCGGACATCCCGTACGCCAACCCGCTGGTGGGGCTCGCCGCGAGCCTGTCGCTCACCGCCGAGGTGGTGTGCGACGACGGCCGCAAGAACACGTCACTGCCCCAGCCGGCCACGTTCTTCCCGGTCTCCCGCGCCAACGACGATCCGCAGGGCCTGCAGGTCTACGCCATGCCGCTGGCCATCGACGGCTCGGGCTCCACGGCGACGTTCCTGAGCTGCGCCAAGACGACCACGGGCGGCATCGAGACCATGTACCGGCACAACGCCTCGGGTGGCGCCGCCGGGACGCTGCAGGCCCCGACGCTCTGCAACGCGTCCACCGTCATCACGCCCCGCAACGCGCAGAGCGGCAAGCGCTGGGTCTACACGCCCGGGTACGGCGCGTTCGCCATCGACCGCGACTTCAAGATGACGGCGCGCACGCCGGTGGACCTGGAGGTCAACGACCTGGTCGTCTTCCCCAACGGCGACGCGTTGATCCGCTCCGTCCAGGGCCTCATCTACCGCATCACCCACGACACCCAGGACGGCCTGAAGATCGGCGTCACGCGCTGGGAGTACCAGCGGGAGATCTCCGTGGGTACTCCTGTCGGCCAGTTGCTGATCCGCGGGGATGGCCGCGTGCTCTTCGCCAGCCACATCGAGTACAGCGAGAACCGCGCGGACATCATCGTCGAGGAGCTGGACGGAGGCACGGACTCGGCCGGCGGGACGCTGCAGGCCACGCACATCATCCGGCAGCTCTTCACGTCCAACACCGCCACGCCGCGCCCGGTGGGGCAGTTCAGCAGCGACGGCAGCATCCTCTACCTGGGCTTCGCGCTGCCCGAGGACAAGTCGCAGGTCCTCGCCTGTGTCGCGAACCTGCCGGGCTGCGAGGGCAACGCGTCGAAGTGGGCCACGGGTGTGCTCACCGGAAAGGTGCAGCAGATTGCCACCTACGCCAACGGCAGCCGGGTGGCCGCGGCGACCACGCAGCGCGTATGGCTCCTGGACTCGAACACCGGCACCATCCGCAACCGGGAGCTGCGCTCGGTGGACGCCAACGGCGCGCTCCACGTGAAGTACCTGCTGCCGGCGAACCCGACCTCGGACCTGTTCTTCCTGAACGCCCCCGCGGCCCAGGGTTCGACGGCCACGCTTCCCGTGGAGCTGGTGGGTGTGGACCAGACGCTGGGGAGCTCGGCCGAGGGCCGTGAGCTCTTCCGCTACCAGGTCTCCGTGTCCATGGGCGCGGCCTTCGACGACAGCGGCCGGCTCTGGATGCGCACCAACCAGAAGCTGCTCGAGTTGCAGACGTCGTCGCAGTACCGCAGCGCCCGGCCGTAGCCGAAGGCCACCGGGAAGGGCGAGCCCTCCGCCGCCCTTCCCTCCGTGCCGCGTCAGGGCCGCTCGGCGACGAGCAGCGCCTCCACGTTGCCCGCCGGCCCTGGCACCGGCGAATCCATGACGCCGCGCACGGTCAGCCCCTGCTCGCGCACGAAGGCCGTCACGGTGTCGATGGCGTCCTGCCGCGCGGCGGCGTCCCGCACCACGCCTCCCTTGCCGACGCGGTCCGGGCCCACCTCGAACTGGGGCTTCACCAGCGCGGCCAGGACACCGCCCGGCTCCAGGAAGGGCAGCACCGAGGGAAGCACCTGGGTGAGCGAGATGAAGCTCACGTCGATGACGACGACGCCGACCTTCTCCGGCAGGTCCTCCTCCGTCAGGTAGCGCGCGTTGACGCGCTCACGGGAGCGCACGCGCGGGTCCTTGCGGAGCTTCTCGTGGAGCTGGCCATAGCCCACGTCGATGGCGTGCACCCGCACCGCGCCATGCTGGAGCAGGCAGTCGGTGAAGCCGCCCGTGCTCGCGCCGATGTCCGCGCCCACCTTGCCGCGAACATCCAGGCCGAAGTGGTCGATGGCGCCCTTGAGCTTGAGCCCACCGCGCGAGACGTACGGGAGCACCTCACCCTTGAGGCGCAGCTCCGCCTCCACGGGGATGAGGGAGCCGGGCTTGTCCACGCGCTGGTCATCCACGACGACCTGGCCCGCGAGGATGAGCGCCTGGGCCTTGGTACGCGACTCCGCCAGCCCCCGCTCCACCACCAGCACGTCCACCCGCTCCTTGCGAGGCTTCATCGTCATGTGCCCTCCAGGAGCGCCCGGCCCGCGCGTCGCAAGCCCTCCGCGTCCAGCCCCAGCTCCGCGCGCTGCACCCGCGCATCGCCATGGGGGACGAATACGTCCGGCATGCCCACGAGCCGCACGCGCTGGGACACGCCCTTCTCGGCGAGCAGCTCCAACACCGCGCTCCCCAGCCCACCGCGCACCGTGCCCTCCTCCGCCACCACCAGCGGCCCCTGACGCGCGGCCTCCAGGAGCGCGTCCTCGTCCAGCGGCGACAGCTCCCGCGCGTCGAGCACGTTCCATCGCGGCTCGTGTCGCGCCGCCTCGAGCGCGGGGAGCGCCAACGGCCCCAGCGTCACCAGCGTCAGCTCCGGCTGCTTCGCGCGCACGAGCCACCGGGCGCCCTGGACCGGCGCCTCGCCCACGTGCACCTCGGGAGGCAGCGCAGGCAGCGTGCCGCGAGGGAAGCGGAGCACGGAGGGCAGCGGCGAGGCGAGCGCGGTCCGCAGCATGGGCGCGAAGTCCTCGCCCACCACGGGGGACCACAGCCGGAGCCCGGGCAGCGGGCGCAGTGAGGACACGTCGTAGGTGCCCTGGTGCGTGGCCCCATCGGCGCCGACGAGCCCCGCGCGGTCCACCGCGAAGACGACGGACAGGCCCGGCAGACACACATCGTGGATGATCTGGTCGTACGCGCGCTGGAGGAACGTGGAGTAGATGCAGCACACGGGACGCGCGCCTGCGGCGGCGAGCCCCGCGCAGAACGTCACCGCGTGCTGCTCGGCGATGCCCACGTCGTGCACGCGGTCCGGGAAGCGGGCCTTGAGCGCGTTGAGCGCCGAGCCTTCCAGCATCGCGGGCGTCACGGCGACGACGCGGGAGTCACGCGCCATCGCGTCCTCCAGCGCCGAGGCCAAGGCCTCGCTGTACGTGCGATGCCCTCCGCGCGAGCGCACCAGCTTGCCGTCGCGCCACTCGTAGGGCCCCATCGCGTGCCCACGCGTCTGGGCATCCGCCTCGGCCGGAGGAAATCCCTTCCCCTTGAGCGTCAGCGCGTGCACCACCACGGGGCGCATGGACGCGCGCGCCTCGCGCAGCGCGTGGGTCAGCGCACTCAGGTCGTGCCCATCCACGGGGCCCAGGTACGTGAAGCCCAGTCCCTGGAAGAAGTCCCGCGCGCCGCGCGTGCGCAAGAGCGAGGGAACGGCGCCCACGTTCGCGCTGATGGACATCTGGTTGTCGTTGAGCACCACCACGAGCGGCAGGTGGCTGCCTCCCGCGTTGTTGAGCCCCTCGAACGTCAAGCCGCCGGTGAGCCCGCCATCCCCGAGCACCGCCACCACATGGCCCCGGTGCCCCAGCATCCTCCGCCCCTCGAGCACCCCCAGCGCCGCCGACACCGCGGTGCAGGAGTGTCCCGCGAGCAGCGCGTCATGCGGGCTCTCGCGCGGGTCCAGGAAGGGCGCCACGCCGCCGGCCTGCCGCAGCGTGTGCATCTGCTCGCGCCGGCCCGTGAGCAGCTTGTGCGCGTACGTCTGGTGCCCCACGTCGAAGAGGATCGCGTCCGTGGGCGAGTGGAAGACCCGGTGCAGCGCGACGATGAGCTCCACCGCGCCCAGCGAGGCGCCCAGGTGGCCGCCCACGCGGCCGCAGATGGAGATGATCTCCTCCCGGAGCTCCGTGCACAGCTGGGGCAGCTCCGCTTCGGGAAGCGCCCGCAGGTCCGTCGGCGAGGCGATGCGGCTCAGGACCTCCGCCGTCAAAACTTCCGCTCCACCACATACCGCGCGAGCGCCGCCAGGGGGCCATCCTCACCCTCGAGCGGACGCACTGCCTCCACCGCCAGCCGCACCTGCTCGTCGGCCAGACGGCGCGACTCCTCCAGGCCCACCACGGCCGGGAAGGTGAAGCGTCCCGCATCGGCGTCCGCGCCCACGGGCTTGCCCAGTTGCTCCCGCGTCGACGTCACGTCCAGCACGTCGTCGGCGATCTGGAACGCCAGGCCCACCGCGTCGCCGTACATCTGCGCGCGCACGAGCGCCTCCGCGTCGCCTCCACCCGCGAGCACGCCCATGCGGCACGCCGCGCGGATGAGCGCGCCCGTCTTGAGCCGGTGCATGCGCACCAGGTAGTCCAGGTTCGCGGGTCGGTCCTCGGCGGTGTCCAGCACCTGGCCGCCCACCATGCCCGCGGCGCCCGACGCCACCGCCAGCTCGCGGCACAGCGCGCCCCGCACGGGCTCCGGCCCGTCGGCGAGCAGTCCGAAGGCATCCGTCAGCAGGCTGTCGCCCGCGAGGATGGCCATCGCCTCGCCGTAGACCTTGTGGTTCGTCGGCCGGCCGCGACGGAAGTCGTCGTCGTCCATGGCCGGCAGGTCGTCATGCACCAGCGAGTACGTGTGCACGAACTCCAGCGAGCACGCCGCGTCCGCCGCCAGCGCAGACACGAGCGAGGCTTGCGCCACGGTGTCCGCGAAGGTGAGGCAGAGCACGGGCCGCAGCCGCTTGCCGCCCGCGAGCAGCGAGTAGCGCATGGACTCCACCAACCGGGGGGGAGCCCCCGAGGAGGCGAGCCGGTCCGCGCGCTCGAGCAACAGCGACTCCACCCGCGCCTGCTGGGTCCGCAGGAAGGCATCCAGGTCGAACTGAGCCATGAATCGGTACTCCTCTGCTGGATGAGCGCTAGGGCGCGGCCGGGGTCACCAGCTCACGGATGCGTCGGACGAGTTTGTCCGTATCCAGCGGCTTGACGAAATAGTCCGCGGCGCCGACCTCGCGACCGCGCTTCTTGTCCTCCGAGTCCCCACGCCCGCTGATGAAGATGATGGGGATGTCCCGGAAGTGCTCGTTCTTCTTCACCGCCTTGCACAGCTCGAAGCCGTCGATCCAGGACATGTTCACGTCCAGGAGGATGGCCTGCGGCCGGTGCAGCTGCAGCGACGCGATGAGCCGCAGCCCGTTGGCCGCCAGCGTCACCTCGAAGCCCTCGTCCTCCAGGGCCGCCGCGAGCAGCTCCCGCGTGTCGCGGTCATCGTCGACGATGGTGATCTTCGGCTTCGACATGCCCGAGCGCGCGTCCCGCACGACCTAGAACGGGACGTCATCCTCGGGTGGAGGTCGCGGTGCGGGCGCCCGGGGGGCCGCCGCCTGCGCCGGAGGTCGGGCCGCGACCGACAGCGGAGCCACCACGTCGTTGCCGTCCTCGTCCTGGAGGAGCTGCTCGATTCGCTGCTCCGCCTCGGTGAGCAGCTTCTCACCCCGACGTACCAGCCGGATGCCCTCCTCGAACGCCTTGAGCGAATCCTCCAGCGACAGGTTGCCGCTCTCCAGCCGGCCCACCGTCTCCTCGAGACGGCTCACGACGTCCCCGTACTGACCGGGAACCTCGGCCTCACCTGCCTTGTCCGCCTTGGACGCCTTGTCCGCCTTCGCCACAGCCTTCCACCTCCCCGTTCGGGGCGCGGGACTCTAGAGGGTGGCCCGTTAGCAGTCCACCGGCCCTTTTACCGATGTCACGGTGGCTTCGACTTCTTCACACCCGCCGAGTGTCCTCGCCCCATTCGCCGCGAGCTTGATGCCCAGCTTCTCTCCCACCTCGACATCCGCGACGGAGCGCACCACACCCCCGTCGCGCTGACGGAACACCACCGAATAGCCGCGCGACATCACCTTCAACGGGCTCATCGCGTCCAGTCGTCCCTCCAGACGCTGGAAACGCCGCTGCGCGTCCGCCAGCGTCCCCTGCTGCAGCGCTCGCAGCCGTGCCTGGTGCGCGGCCAGACGGGCGCGCTCCTTCGCCACGAGCGCCACCGGCGAGGCCCGCTCCAGCCCCAGCCGCGCCGCGGACAGCGAGGCCTGCCGCGTCGCCACGCCCGCGCGCGCCGCCTCCGCCAGCCGCATGGCCAGCTTCAACAGGTGCGCGCGCTGCTCGCCCAGCCGGGCCTGCGGGCGCGCGCGCTGCAGCCGCTCCGTCAGCGCGCGCAGCAAGTCCCGCCGCTCGCGCACCGCGGGCCGCAGCACCCGCATCATCGCCTCCACCTGCTCGGACAGGTGCAGCCGCTGGTGGTTGAGGGCCCGCCGCGGGTCCTCCAGGCGCGAGGCGAGCTGTCCCTGACGCTCGCGCAGCTCCAGCACCCGGCGCTCCGTGGCCCGCCGCAGCCGCCCGGCCTGCGTCGCGAGCGACAGCTCCAGGTCCGCCAGCACCGGCGCCAGCCGCTCCGCCGCCGCGCTGGGCGTGGCCGCGCGCCAGTCCGCCACGAAGTCGGCGATGGTGAAGTCGATTTCGTGACCGATGGCGGACACCACCGGCACGGGCGAGGCGAAGATGGCGCGCGCCACCTCCTCCTCGTTGAACGTCCAGAGGTCCTCCACCGAACCTCCGCCGCGCGTCACCACGATGACGTCCACGTCGGAGCGGGAGAGCCGAGCAATCGCCCGCGCCACCTCGGCCGCGGAGCCCTCGCCCTGCACGCGCGCGTCCGCGAGCAGCACGCTCAGCCGGGGGTTGCGCGAGTGGAGCACGCGCAGGAAGTCCTGGAGCGCGGCGCCCGTGCGGCTCGTCACCACGCCGATGCGCCGGGGAAGGAAGGGCAACGGCCGGGGCGCCCGCACGCGGCGGTCGCCGATGAGGCCCTCCGCCGCGAGCCGCGCCTTGAGCTGCTCGAAGGCCAGCGCCAGCGCGCCCTCGCCCACCGGCTCCAGCCGCGTGACGATGAGGCTGTAGCGGCCCTGCGGCTCGTACAGGTCGACGCTGCCCTCGGCCAGCACCTCCATGCCGTCGCGCAGCGCGAAGCGCATCCTCCCCGCCATCGACGCCCAGACCTTCGCGTCGATGGAGGCGACGGTGTCCTTCAGCGAGAAGTACCAGTGGCCCCGCGCGTTCGCCCCGCGAAAGCCCGTCACCTCACCGCGCACGATGACGCGCGCGAAGCGGGACTCAATCGTCTGCTTGAGCTGCCGCGTGAGCTCCCCCACGGAGAGCACCGAGCGCTCGGGCTTCGGAGGCGCCGAGGGAGCGCCCTCCAGCGGCCCCAACAGCCCGGTGCCATCCGCGTCCACAGGAGGAGGCGGCGGCGCCTTGCGCGGCAGCGCCCCTACCTTGGGTACGGCGGCGCCAGTGGGCTCCACTGGCGTCAGCGTCCCGAACAAGTCCCCCTGGAATCCCGACGCGGCGGACGGCGGAAGCTCGCCGCCCGCGCCCTTGCGCTTCTTCATCGCGAGAGCTTCTCGACCCAGGTCTTCGCCTTGTCGTGGTACTCGTCGTCCGGGGGCGTCATCGCCACCACGTCCTTGAACTTCGGCAGCGCGTCCTCGGGGTTGCCGTCCTTCATCGCGTAGGCCAGGAAGTACAGCTCCTTCGCCTTCGCCTTCAGCTCGCTGATGATGTTGGACGCGCCCGCGTGGCCCGGGTCCGCCTGCAGCGCGCGGCGCGCGTACTCCATGGCGCGCGCCCACTGGCCGGCGGCCTTCGCGCCCGTGGCGCTCTTGTAGAAGATGGTCGCCGCGCGGGTGCCCGCGTTGCGCGCCATCTTGCTCGTGCGCCCGTCGGTGATGTCCTTGTCCAGCGCCATCAGCTTCGTCAGGCCCTTGGCGTCCAGGTCCTCCAGCCGCTTGTACAGGTTGCTGAACTCCGACATCTGCCCGAGCAGCTTCTTGCACTGCGGTGCCTTCGACATGCAGGCGTTGAGGATGGCCACCGCGCCGGACATGTCGCCGTCGACGAAGCGCTGCACCGCGGGCTCCCACGGCTTGGGCGCGGGTCCGACGATGACGGGCCTGGGCGCGTCACGCACGGCGATGGCCTGCACCGCCTGCTCGTTGATGAGCTTGGCGTCGCGGTGGTCCGGGTACGCCTTGAGCACGTCGTCGGTGATGAACTTGGCCTGGTCCAGCTGGTTGGTGTCCAGCGCCTTGCGCGCCTCCACGGAGCGCTTGTCGGCCAGGTCCTTCAGCTCGCGCTTGGTGGCGTTCACCTGCTCGTAGAGGAACTGGCTCTCGCCGGCCTTCGCGAGCGCGGCGGCGGCGTTGCCCAGCTCGTTCTTGATGATGGCGGCGCGCGCCTCCGTCAGCCGCTCCTGGATGGGAATCTCGCGCTGGGCGTGGTCGAGGTAGTCCTTCACGCCGGGGTAGTCGGGCGCCGCGGCGGCCAGCTCCTCGAGCTTGGCCTTGGCCTCCACCCACTTGCCCTCGCGCACCAGGTTCTTCGCGTCCTGGAAGACGGTGCTCAGCTCCTTGCGGACGGCCTCCTGCTGGCCCTTCTCCAGGAGCAGCTGCTCGTTCTGCTTCGCCACCTGCACGCGCGCGACCACGAGGCCACCGAGCAGCAGCACCACCACGCCGCCGCCGATGAGCATCATCTTCTTCTTCTTCGCCAGGACCTCCGGGTCCGGAGGCGCCATGGCCGACGAGCGCGCGCTGCGCACCCGGCCACCCTCCACGCGCGGAGGCGGACGCGGGGGGACTCCGCCTCGGCCCGCCGCGGCGCTCGAGGGACGGCTGCGCGACGGCGGCGCGGCCACCATCATGGTGGAGTTGGCGACGTCCTCGAAGCGCAGCTCCGTGTCGCCCAGGGTGATGATGTCCCCGGTGGCCAGGGGCGTCTCGTCGCCAATGGCCTCGCCGTTGACGAGCGTGCCGTTGCCGGACCCCAGATCACTCACCGTCCAGCCACCGCCCGCCTTGCGCACCATGACGTGCTTGCGCGACACGGAGGTGTCCGGGATGCAGATGGGGTTGTCCGTGGCGCGGCCGATGACGTACTCGCCGTCCTCCAGGGAGAACTCCTCACCCGCCTTGGGTCCCGCGATGCAGACGAGCCGGGGCGACGCCGCCACGGGCGCGGGCCGAGCAGCGGCCGGAGACGACCTGCGGGTGGCGGGGCGAGCTCCGGTCCCGCCCGAGGGCGTCCCGGAAGGAGGCCTGCGACGAGCAGGAGGGGAACCGTTCGACATGACCAATCACCGACTTCCTGAAAAGAGCACGAGAGCTACAGCTCGTGCTCGAACGCCTTTTCCTTGGCCAGATTGTGGCAGCGATGCTCTGTCGTAGGGAAGCGCCTGCTGACTTCCTGCAAAGCCGCCCGGGCCTTCTTCGCGCTGCGGAACTGCACACTGCGTTGGAATTCGAGCATGAGCTGGGCACATTGGTGGTCCAGCTCGGAGGAGACCTGGGACAGCTGATACCGGACGTCCTCGTACAGCTCCGGCCGCGTGTCCAGGGCCTCCAGGGTAATCCAGGCGAAGCGGAACTGCTGCCAGGCCCGGAACAGGTTCTCCGCCCCCACCCCCTTCGAGTCGAAGAAACGCCGGCCCGTGGAGGCATATTCGCGCGCCTGCTCCAAAAGCTGCTCGGGCGGCAATTCCGGCACGGGGATGATTTCCAGCCGCAGGTTCCACACCCGCCACGTCTCGTTGCCCGGGGGATTGCGGACGTTATCGAAGGCGAAGGTGTTGACGACGCCGCGCTTGAGGGCGCTGGCGGGGAGGATGTGCTCCAGCTCCCGCTCGGCGGTGGTGGTGGTATCCGGTGGCACCCAGCCCAGGTTCACCCCGTTGAGCACCAGGGCGACCTCCTCCTTGGACACGCCGCTGGCCTGGTAGTGCAGCAGGGCCACCGCGCGGGTGGGCGCGACGAACTGGAACTCGAAGGACTTCTGGTCCGGGTGCTCCCAGCGCACACCCTCCCCCAGCCCGAACGAGTCCGTCACGGCCTCCAGGCCCAGGCTCGAGGGCTCCACGCGAGCGCCGCCCAGGCCCACCCCTCCGGGAAGGAACACGGCGGCGAGCCCCACCGACACGCCCCCCAGCACCAGGAGCAGCACCGCGCCTGTCAGCAGCTTGCGGGGCAGGGACAGCCCGCGCCACCCGAGCACCAGCTGCCCTCCCCGGCTCCGCGACAGCTCCCGTCGCTCGCGCGCACGGTCCGCGGCGGTGGCCCCGGGAGCGGGCGCGCTCCTGGCGACGACGGGAGGGGGCGCGAGCGTCGGCGCGTCCTCCACGCCAGGGGCGAGCGCGGCGACGGGCTTCGCGGGCCGGACGATGGGCCGGGTGGAGTCCTCGTCCGCGGGGCCCTCCAGGAGCCCCACCGCCGCGAGCGTGGGCAGCGCCAGCTCCGTGCGCTCCTCCGGGATGGACTCCTCCAGCAACCCCGGAGGCATGGCGGTGGCGATGGGCGATGGCACCGAGGCCAGGAGCACGTCGGTGCGCTCCTCCACCGGCGGCGCCAGGGGCACGCCCAGCAGGGCGGGCGAGAGGGTGAGCTGCACCTCGGTCCGCTCCTCCATGGGGAGCTCCGGGGCCATGGCCGCGGCGAGACCGGCGCCAGCGGGAGGGAGGACCTCGGTGTGCTCCTCGCGTGGGAGCACGGGGGGCGGCAGGGGCCGCGAGGTGAGGACCGGCACCATCACCACCGGCGCCAGGTTCAGCTCGGTGCGGTCCTCCTGCGGTGGCGCGGGAGGGGGCACCAACACCGGGGGCACCGGCGGCACGGACGGACGCTTCGTGGCGGTCGGCGCCGGCTCGGACAGGGACGCGAGCGACGGCAGGATGGGGAGCGGCGCCGCGGGGGCCACGAGCGGGCGCTTGCCGCTGGGCGGGTTCGACGCGGACGGCGCCACGGGAGCGACGGCGGGGAGCTCCCCGGTGGGCAGGTACTCCTGGTCCGGCTGCTCCAGCACCACCGAGGGCTGCGGGGGCGCGCGGCGGATGGGCCGCGTGGCGTCCACGTCCCCATCCGGCGGCACCCACAGGAACGTGAACTCCACCGGCCCCACGCCGATGCGGTCCCCGTCGCGCAGCAGCTGCTCGCCCTTCAGCAGGTTGCCGTTGAGCGCCGTGCCGTTGGAGCTGCCGTTGTCCTCGGCGTAGTACTGCCCGTCACGCAGGACGATGCGAGCGTGCTGCCGGGAGACGCCGTGGTCATGCAACACCACGTCGTTCTCCGAGGTGCGGCCGATCTTGACCTCGGCCTGCTCGAAGACGAGCTCGCGTCCTTCCTGGAGCCCCTTCGTGATGGAGAGGAGAATCGGCAGAGGACTTCCCCCTACGCGAGCTCACCGAAGAAGAACTGGAACACGATGGGTCCGAAGAGGACCATGAACACGGTCGGGAAGATGCAGGCGATGAGCGGGAAGAGCATCTTCACCGGCGCCTCGCCGGCCAGCTTCTCCGCGCGCTGCGTGCGGTCGATGCGCATCTGCGTGGACTGGATGCGCAGCACCTTGCCCAGGCTCGTACCCATCTTGTCCGCCTGGATGAGCGCCGTGACGAACGTCGTCAGCGACGGCAGGTCCACGCGCACAATCATGCTCTTGAGGGCCTCTTCACGCGTCTTGCCCATCTTCAGCTGCTTGAGCACCAGCTGCAGCTCCTCGCGCAGCGGGCCCGCCTTGCCCTTCTCCACCACCTTCGCCAGCGCCGCGGTGAAGTCCAGACCGGCCTCCACGGACAGCGTCAGCAGGTCCAGGTTGTAGGGCAGCGCGCGGCTGATGAGCAGGTGGCGCTTCTTCACCTGGTCGTTCAGCCACAGGAGCGGGTAGTACATGCCGAACAGCAGGAACAGCAGCGACCAGACCAGGTTCTGGCCCAGGCCGTTGAGCATGAACAGGCCCATCAACAGGCCGACGACGGCGCTGACTTCCTGCAGCGCCATCATGTCCTCGGGCTTGTAGCCCTGGGGCTCACCGGCCTTGATGAGGTTGCGGCGCGACTTCGCCTCGTAGCTGGGCCAGATGAACCGGCGGTTCATGGCGCCCAGCCGGCGGATGGCCACCGAGCCGAAGCCCTTCATGCCGCCCTGGGACTCGTCGCGCACCTCCGACAGGAAGCGCTCCAGGAGCACCTGGTACAGACCGATTCCGAGGAAGCCCACCGCGCCTGCGAAGAGCAGCGCCGAGCTTCCGACCAACACTTGCGTCAGGATATCCACCGGGCACCCCTCAAATGTCGATGTTGACGATGCGCCGGATGATGAGGATGCCCATCACTTCCATGATGGCGATCAGCACCACGAGGATCCACCCGAAGTAGTGGTTCATCATGGGCTCCATCAGGTCCGGCCGCATGTAGTTGAGCACCATGCCGAGCACGCCCGGCATGGCGGCGACGATCCACCCCTGCAGCTTGCCCTGCGAGGTGAGCGCGTCGATCTTGCCTTCCAGGCGGAAGCGCTCGCGAATCACCGTGGAGATGGTCTCGAACATCTCCGCCATGTTGCCGCCCAGCTGGCGCGCGATGTTGGTGGACACCACCACCAGCTCCAGGTCGTCGCTGCCCACCCGGCGGCCCATGTTGATGAGCGCCTCTTCCAGCGGCACGCCCAGCTTCACTTCCTTCACGAACAGGCCGAACTCCTGCGACAGCGGAGGCATCGCCTCGCGCGCCACGTGCTCGATGGCCTGCGGGAAGGTGAGGCCGGCCTTGAACGCGTTCGCCATCGCCTGCAGCGCGTCCACCAGCTGGACGTTGAACTTCTTGATGCGCCGCTTGCGGTAGTGCTTGACCATGATCATCGGCAGGAAGAAGCCGAAGACCGTGGCGATGACCGCCAGGATGGGGTTGAAGATGATGTAGGTGAGGATGCCCAGCAAGCACATGCTGGCGATGTTGAGGACCAACATCTGCCGCGCGTCGATGAACAGGAACATGTCGCTCAAGTCGTTCATCGACTTGGCGACGTAGCGCTCCTGGTACTGCTCGTACGCCTTCGAGAGGACGCTGAAGATCACCAGGCTGAAGAAGAAGACCGAGCCGGTGACGAGGAGGAGGACGATTCCTGCGAGCATGGGCGTGCTTCCCTGAGGACGAGGGCGCCGTGGCGCCGACTACTGGGCGCCCGCGGCCGCGGCCTTGTCGCCACTGCCCTTGATGATCTGGATGATCTCCCGGCGCTTGGCCTCCAGCACGCGGGTGCGCTCACCCGACAGGAGCGTGCTGATGGTCGCGCGGCCGCGCTCCTCGATGAGGTCCACGTCGTCCTCGTTGCGCAGGGACAGCGTCAGCGCGCCGAGCTCCGCCGCCAGCACGAGGATCTCCGCCTCTTCCGGCAGCACCATCAGCGACACGTTGTTGTAGTCGCGCTGGCCTTCCGGGATGAGGTTCACGTTGGTGGTGCCGGTGATCTTGCCGGTGGCCACCACGATGATGTTCTGCAGCAGCGTCACGCCGACGTTCTCGTCCGTCTGCGGGTCGCGGAACGTGCCGATGATGTCCACGTGGTCGTTCGGGCGGATCCAGCCACCGACGGAGGTGGTGTTCTTCGCCTCGATGGTCATCGCGCGCATCTTCTTCTGGACCTTCGAGGACAGCCGCTCGGCGGCCTTGGTCGTCTCGAACTGGCTCCACAGCAGCGGATCACCCGCCTGCAGGGCCACCAGCACCTTCTGGTTCACCACGTACGACGCCGAGTCCGGGCGGACCACCGACGAGGTGACGAACTGCTCGGGGACCGAGCGCTGGGAGATCATCTCGAAGGTGATGACCGTACCCTCGGGGACATCCTGAGCCGCCACGACGACGGGGACCAGGTTCCAACCGCGGCGGACATCCGCCTCCTTCTTCTTGATGGCGGAGTACGCGATGACGCCGGCCAGAAGGCCGAGCACGAGCGCGACGACGAGCGGAGTCTTGCCCTTCAGCATGGTTCAGGAACCTCCAAAACGGGGGGGCGCCGTTCGGCGGCGAAGGCGTTCGAGGGGTGTTGAATTCCAGAAAGGCGCACATCGGCGCCGACGGCGCGGGATGTTAGCCGTGCGATACAGCAGGTGTCAAAACCACCTCCCGCGACAGCACAGAATCCCGCGCCAACCCTGTCGAATCGCTGGGTTGCGTCAGCGGTTCCTGAGGCCGTTGATGGCGTCGAGGTCCTCGGCGGTCAACCCGTTGTATTCGGTGATGCTGTAGATCGCATCCTGGACCACGTCGGCGTCATCCTCGTTGGCGATGACCTTGTTCTCCAGCAGCTGCAGCAGCCTCACGATGTCGGGGTCCGTGGACACGGGGCCCAGCTCGAAGGTGCCCCCCTCCTCGGAGGGGCCACGCGCCTCGTTGAGGCAGTACATGTGGAGCGGGACCAGGAAGACCTCTTCCTCGCTGCCGCCATCCGTGCCCGCGTCGACGCCGCCGGGGCCCATGCCCGTGGGGGGAACCGTGATGGGCTCACGGCCGATGAGCATGCCGTTCTGGATGCGACTGGGCGCCGTGTTGAGCACCACCAGTCCCGGCTCGAACGTCAGCTCGACGGGGCTACCCGTGGTGTTGCGCAGCGGCACGCAGACCAGCACCGCGGGCCCCGTTCCAATGGGCGCCACGCCGTTGCCGCAGTCCTTCGTGGCGTCGCTGGCGCCATACGGCACCCCCGCGAGCTCCACGCCCGGAGGGAAGACGAACGGCTTGCCCACCGGCCGGCCCGGGTCCTCGCCGAAGCCGGGCCGCACCAGGTTCACGCCCGCGTCGAAGGTGAAGCCGCCATCCCTGCCGCCACCATCGCCCCCGTCGTCGTCATCACT
The DNA here is from genome assembly GCF_006518215.1 of Myxococcus sp. AB025B. Classification (NCBI taxonomy): domain Bacteria; kingdom Pseudomonadati; phylum Myxococcota; class Myxococcia; order Myxococcales; family Myxococcaceae; genus Myxococcus; species Myxococcus sp. AB025B. The sequence goes on along the minus strand of NZ_SRLW01000046.1, from coordinate 21,507 downwards.
GCACGCCAGCACCCCTGCCCCGACCCCCACCGCGACGACCATCCACTTCCAGGCCGCATGCGCCATGTCGCGCTCCTTGTCCTCGTCGTTGTGCGCAGGCGACTCCTCCGGCCACGAGCCACTGCGTCATGAGGTATCCCGAGACTCGCCGAGTCCCGGGTCCTCGGCAACACCGACGCGCAAGGAACGCGTCAGTGTCCAGCAGTGTGCGAAGGATGCGGCGATTCGAGGGGCGACGCCGAGGGCTGCTGCATGGGCGGAAGGTCCGGATTGTAGAGGCCGCGCAGAATCAATTCCCGCCCCCGCTCATCCAGCAGCATCGCGGGCTCGCCCTCCCGCAGGCCGACCATGCGCACGCTGAAGCCCACTCCGTCCGGCGTGACGTGGACCCACAGCGCGCCCGGCACGAGCGTGGCGGGACGGTCGTCATCCGACTCCAGCCACTCCAGCCGCATGGGCACGGCGCTCAGCTCGCGCGTGCGCACGCGGTCGTTCACGGGCCCCGCCACCTCGAGGGCCGCGCTCCAGTCCCCACGCTCCGTGGGGACCTCTCCGTGCGCCTGGAGCTCCTGCACCATCGTCAGATGGACCCGGCGCCCCACGCGGAGGATGGACAGGTTGGCGGTCTCCTCGGCGCGAGCCTCGCGCAGGGGCCGCCCGTCGCCCGCCGCCACCGCGCCCACCACGGCCACCAGCACCGCGCCCGACGCCCAGAGCGGCGCGGAGTGCCCGCGCACCAGCGCCCAGACCAGCCGCAGCACCGCGAGCACCGCCACCACGGAGCCCCCGAGCAGCGTCCAGCGCGGCAGCGGGCCGACATGGAACGCGTGTCCGAGGACGCCGACGACGTGCCGCCATTCGGGGACGGAGACGTACAGCACGCCCCCCGCCATCGCGAGGAAGGCGGCGGCGTGCACCAGCCTCAGTCCCAAGGGGGACGGCGCCCCCACCGTGCTCCGGTCCGTCACGGGAACGGCAGGTTCAGCACGAAGTAAAACGAGTCGTAGTAGATCTGGTACGAGCGCATGAACAGGTCGATGACGTTCGACTGCACGTCATCCGTCCACCGGACCTTGACCGACCCGCCGATGATGAGCGCGACGACGAGGACCCAGTTGAGGATGGAGTATTCGACCATGGCCTGGCCGCGCTGGGAGGCGCGCCGGCGCTGCGTCTTGGGGATGCTCATGGGGAGGCTTCCTCCGGGGCCGCGTCCTGCGGCGCGTCCATGTCGGGCAGGTTGGGGAACACACGGTCCGCGTACTCCAGGCGGACCTTGGGGGCGGACGGAGGCGGCAGCACCATTCGCGGCTTGGCGTCGATACCGTACTCCGCCACCTCCATCGAATGGGCGATGCCTGGAATCTCCATCTTCGCCAGTTGCATCAACGGAATCTCGCGGGAAATCCACATCCGCTTGACGACGGTCTTCTTCACGACCAGTTCGATCTGCACGGCCGACACCGTCCCCGCCAGCGTCATCACCCGCATCTCCTTGCTGGAGCGTAGCACGGGCTTGAGCCCCGCGGGCAGCGGCTCCTTGTCCTCGTCCGGGTGCGGCAGCTTGTCGTCCTTGGCCTCCTGCCCCATCTTCTTCATGACGTGGTCCAGGGCCTCCTGCGAGTACTCCTGCGGGCGGTCCGTGGGGCCGCCCACATAGAGCCGGGAGATGGCGTCGTACTGGATCTGCTCGCCCTCGCGCGCCACCAGCATGCGCATCTGCATCAGGGGCGACTTCATGGCCGGGTGCGTGCCCGCCTCCATCTCCACCCACACCGCGTCCCGGCCCTGCTTGTCCTTCTCCTCCCCCACCACCGCCATGCGCCAGTAGTAGATGCGCTGGCCGCCCGCGCCGCCGTCGAAGCGGTACGTCACCCAATCCCCCACGCGCGTGTTGCGCGCGCCGCGCGTCAGGTGGTTCATCACCTCGCGCGCCGCGGGGCTCTCCTCCGCGCGCGCCGACGCCGCCATCAACACCACCGCCAGGACGGCCCACGTCGCCCTCATTTGCCCGTCCCCTTCGTCTTGGCCTTCTGCTCCTGCTCGTAGGCCTCGCGGCTCTTGCGGACCGCGTCGTCGTTGGGCACCGCGTCCGGACGGTCCGAGCCCACCCAGGTCTGGAGGACGGTCGACATGCCCTCGTCCACCTCGGAGATGGTCGTCATCACCTGCTCGCCCTTGCGCGCGTGCTCCATCGTCACCTGCGTGCCACCGCCCAGCTTCGTCACCGTGCTGCGCACCGGCGAGAACCCCTGGCGCTCCAGCTCCGCGTCCACGCGGCGCTGCACGTCGTTGAGGTCCCCGGTCACCAGGGACGTGCGGTTCTGCGAGCCACCCGGGTCGTCGCGCGTCGCCAGGTCCTGGCTGTAGAGCGTGCCCTCCAGCTTGACCAGGCCCTGCGGCGGCGTCTTCGGCGGACGCGACCACAAATCGCGCAGCGCCGTGAAGCCCACCGTCTTGCCCGCGTGCATGCGCAGCACCACCCCGCGCTGCAGGCCCTCGCGCGTGAAGAGCGCGGAGACGACGGCCTCCTCCTCCATGTCGCCCTCCACCACGGTGGGGTAGCCCTCGTCGCGCCACTTCTGCGCGAAGTAGGCCACCACCTTCTTCATGGGGTCGGTCGTGGTGAAGTAGGCCAGGCGGTAGTACTCCCCGCCGATGACCAGGTCGTTGCCGATGCGGGTGTGGACGGTGCCCGGATACACGGGCACCTGCTGCTCGGCCGCGCGCGCCGGCCCGAAGGCCCCCAACGCACAGCCGAGCACCAGCCCGAGGGCCGCGGCCCTACTCGCAGCGAATCTTGTTGTCCTGCTCATCCTTCTTCGTCGCCTCTTGGTTGGCGTCCGGGTCCGACGGGTCGTCGGCCATGGCCTTCTTGCAGCCCATGAAGTGCGGACCGCGGGCCATGAACAGCTTGATGTAGTTGCTGTCCCCGTACGTCATCTCATCGCGGAACGGCGCCGTGTCGAAGCAGTCCGGCCGGTCGTTGTCCAGCAGGTCGCGCATCGCGTGCAGACCGCTGCTCGCCGAGCTGTCGTACCCCGTCAGGCCGTTGCAGTTCCCCTTCTGCTGGGGATCGATACCGTAGTTGCGGGCGACGACATAGGTGCCGAAGAAGTTCGGCAGGAAGCTCCCCAGGAAGCTGAGCACGCTGCCAACGCTGCCATCCAGCGCCTGCGTCAGGCCCAGGAACTTCATCCGCCCCACCTGCACGTGCATGCCGTGCGGGTCGCTGCCCGAGCGGTGGTTGCCCGCTCGCCTGTCTCGCACCACCGCGTCGCCGCCGTCCGGCATGTTCCAGCCGTTGGCATACATCGAGTAGCGCGAGCGCATGGGGATGCTCGCCAGGTCCTGCCCGCCGAAGGTGTCCGACTTGAAGAAGCCGCCCTGCCCCGACTCGTCCAGGTAGCTGCGCGGGATGATGACGTTGTCGAAGTTCATCGTGACTTCGGACTCGACCCATCCCTTGTTGTTGAAGCCCCACATGTTGAGGATGGAGCCGGCGCCCGAGTTGAGCATGCCAATCACCCCGGCGCCCAGCCCGCCACCCTCCCCCGTGCTGCCGGGACCGCCCAGCATCCCGGACTCGAGGAAGGGAATCTCCTTGTTGGTGATGGTGCCCTGCACGTTGCCGTAGCGAGCGATGAACGTGCCCACCGTGCCGTTGGGCTCCACCGAGTCCATGTCCTTGTAGCGCTCGACCAGCTCGGTGTGCGCCTCCTGACGTGCGTCCTCGAAGGCGTTGTCGTGGTTGCCCTTGGCGAAGTCGGAGAGGGAGTAGCTGGTCATCTCCCAGACGGCGTAGCGCGCCATCTCCTGGAGCTTCAGCTTCGCCCGGACCAACTCCGTCAGGTACATGCTGAACATCAGAATCATGACGAGGAGCGGCACGGAGAGCGCGAACTCGACCGTGGCGGCACCGCGCCGGAAACTCTTGCGGGACATGGGGGCTCTCATCGCGGTCCTCAGTGCGTCATGACCTTCGGGGCGAAGCCCTGGAGCGCGCCGGGCAGCGCGTCCAGCATGCTGCCGACGACCGGGAGCTGGTTGCGCCCCTGGTACACCGACGCCAGGCGCGGACGCCAGTACGGGTTGAAGAAGTTGGGCTGCTCGGTCCAGTTGCCCGGGCGGTGGTAGTAGCTCTGACCGCGCGAGATGACGTTGAGGCCCTCGGTGAGGCTGAGGAACTTCTTGCGGTTGTTGAGCATCTCCAGCCCCTCCGAGTCCGCGGTGAAGGAGAACTTCACCTTGCCGTCGTCGTTGAGGAGCGCGGGCGCGTTGGAGCCCGTGCCGTCCGCGTTCTCCTTGTTCACCACGTCCTCGGGCGACTTGTTCAGCGCCACCCAGGCCGACGGCTGGTTGAAGTCGAACTTGCGCTCGGCGATGGCGTTGTTCGCCGCGTTCGCCATCGGGTTGCAGGTGCTTCCCGAGTACTGACCGGGCTCGAAGTGCATGAACGGCGTCACGCCACCCCAGGGGTGGTTGCCGTCCTGGGCCGGACGCACGTTGGCCGTGTACACGTCCACCTTGAACCAGCAGACGACGAGCTGGAGGACGCAGACCTTCTCGCGGTGGATGCCCACCTCGCGCTCGGCGCCGCGGGGCGCGCGGTGGTTGCGCCACCCCTCGCTGTTCTGGGGGTAGTGGATGCGCCAGTGGACGCCGCCCTTGACGCTGCCGGTGTCCTTGTCGTTGAGCGCCCACACGCTGGGCTTCATGGTGTGACGGTACGGCAGCTTGATGCCGCCCTTGTCGTTGAGGCCCTTGCGGTTGTCACCGAAGCAGCGCGTGTACGGGTCCTTGTTGTTGCAGGACAGCGGGTTGTCCGCCTTGCCCACGCCCACGTCGACCTCGGCGGGGCCCAGCTTGAGCCAGTACAGGTCGTCCGCGCCCATGTTGTCACCCTGCGCCGTCATGCCCCACGGGCTCAGGTTGTCGTTCCAGTCGCGGATGTAGTTGCGCGAATCCATGATGCTCTTCGCGGTGGGGAACGTCGCGGACAGCATGCGCGTCTGCCCCATCTTCTTGAACTCCATCAGGCCCGGAGCGTTCACGCCGTTGTTGAGCATGTCGCGCAGGAAGCCGAGCGCGTCCGGCAGCGGGAGGATGTCACCCAGCTCGCGCGAGGTGGTGAAGCGCTCGGGGCAGATGCCACCCTCGTGGTCACACGCGTAGCGCGTGGCGTTGGTGATGCCGCCCATGGAGCGCTTGGCGCGGGCGATGTCGTCGTTGGCCTTGTACTTCGTCACGTCCAGCGCGCCGAACGGGTTCTTCCACGTGCCCGGGTTCAGGGGCTTGCCGCCCGCGTGCGAGTTGTGCGCCTGGCTGAAGAGACACTGGCTGTAGATGCCCGTCGCCAGCTGGCTGGCCAGCGAGTTGAGCTTGGTGTCGTTCGCGTCCAGCACGCCCTGCGTCGTCTGCGTCACGTGTGTCGACGCGGACATCATCACCGCCTGGGACATGAAATACATGGCGCCGTTGAGCACCCGATGCGCTGGAATCAGGAACTTGCCCAACCACTTGTCGGGGTTGGCGGCCTTGAGGATGCGCTGGAACGGCTGCAGGAAGACCGTCTTGTACAAGGTCATGATCTTGTTCACGGCCTTGATGACCTGTCCCACGTACGGAATCACTTCGATGATGGGACACAAGACGATCCACAGCTTCTTGCGTTTGCCGGCGCACGGGTTGAGCGTCTTCATGAACCCGAACAGGTCCGTGAAGAACGCCTCGGCCGAGTAGATGACCGAGATGAGCGAGTGCCACATCATGGCCGACACGTAGTGCGACACCTGCGTGCGGTTGGCGTACGCGTAGAAGTTGAACGCGCGCGCCTCCATGGCGGCCATCGAGTAGGCGGCGGCGTCCGCGGTGTTCTGCAGGCGCACGCGCTCGTGCACGGTGTGGCCGATGTTCACCGTGGTCAGCACGGCGATGGACATCACCAGCACCATCAAGGCGGCCAGGATGAGGGCCTGGCCCTCCTGGCGCTGGAAGCTCTGTCGGAGGATTCGAGTGAACATGGTGCGTGCGTCCTCTTACAGGCCCCAGTCGGGGTTGAGGTGCATGATCCACTTCCGGTGGAAGTTGGACTGCATGCGCATGGTGTAGGTGGCCGTCAGCGGCATGAAGTAGCGCTTGCCGACGAGACTGGAGACGAACGGGATGCTGCCGGTGGCGAGCCCCCAGAGCACCCACATCTCGGCGGGGTACAGCGAGTTGTAGCCCTGCTCGTGGTCGATGCCCTTGGCCATCGCGGCCAGCGGCGTGAGGTTGCCGCCGTCGGACATCATGTTGGCCCGGGGCGCGAGCGTCGCGCGGTCGATGGCGCCGCGCAGGGCCACCTGGGCGTTGGACGCGTACCAGGACGTGAAGATGATCCAGTTCGCGAACGGGACCTTCATCTCGTAGAAGTAGCGCAGGCGGATGGTGAGCCGCGTGGCCTTCCGGTAGACGAGCTCGGAGCTGTCCGGCTCCGGCAGGTTGAAGAACTTGCGGATGTTGCTCTCCAGCGAGGGGACCTCCGGGAAGCTGTCCGCGCCGTCGAAGTCCAGCTCCTGCCAGTTGTAGCCGCTGCGCAGCTTCCAGATGGTGTCGATGGGCGTGAAGTACGCCGGGTTGATGGTGTCCACGCGGATGAGGCCGAACAGGTTCGAGCCGTTCACCGTGCGAGGCACCACGCCGCCGCCGAAGTTCAGCGTGCGCATCGCGGAGTCGTAGATTTGATGGATGGCGAAGGTCTTCGCCAGGTTGCCGATGTCGTCGGTGCGCCCCAACGTCGGCAGCAGCGCGACGATGGCCGCGTCATGCATGCGCTCGTTGTTGCCGTTCCACACGACGCCGGCGCGCGCGGCCTGGTAGGCGGCGTACTCGGTCATCAGCTTCGCGTGCTGAATCAGCGTCAGCTGGATGATGCCCAACGTCATGAAGACCGCGAGCGGCATGATCATCGCCGCTTCGACCGCCGCCTGCCCGGATTGACGGCCCGACGCCTTTCGCGGCCGCTCTTCCTGTTCCATTCCCATGGCGCCATTATCTCGATCAGCGCCTCCGGGACGCATCGGTCAAATGGACACCGCCGGACGGTTTCGGCCTCCCATTTATTGAAAAATCGCGCGGGCTTACGGCGCGGGTTGGGCTGGCCCGGCCGGGGTTTCGGCCGAGTCGGCCTCGCGGCTCAGGCGTCGCCGGGCCGCCTGCGCGGCGCTGGAACCCGGAGATTCCTGGATCACCTGACGACACGCGGCCAACCCCTCACGTCGGCGTCCCAGGGCGAGCTCGGCATCGCACAGCCGGTTGAGCAGCCCCATGCGCTCCGTCCCGGAGGCCCCGGCGTTCAGGGCGAGGTTCAAGAGACCCGCCTCCCGGGCCCGGTCCCCTTCCCGGAACGCGGCTTCGGCCTTGAGGGACAGCTCACGGACGGAGGGGCCCCGGGCCTTGTCCTCCTTCGCGGCCTCGGGGGCCGCCGAGGTGGCCTTGGGGCTCGTGGGCCGCATCACCGGGGCCTCCTCCCGCGGCTTCGTCGGCGCTGGAGCCGCCCTGGAGGCGAGCGAACGTTCGATGGCGGAATCATCCTGGGGCGGCGCGGGCGGCGGCGGGGCGACGATGGCCTGGGGAAGCGGCTCCGCGGCGGACTCCATCGCCGGGGCGCCCTCGGCCTCTTCCCAAGCGACGCCCGCTGACGACGTGTCGTCCATGTCCGCGCGGGACTCCTTCTTCGCCGTGCTCGCCCCCCCGAGCCGGAGCGGCTCCCGGCGCGCCACCTTCCCCTGCGGCGCCTCCAACTCGTCGCGCAAGGGGGCGCGCTTCTCCAAGGCCTTCGGCGCGGGCTTCGATGTGACGGGGAGCGAGGCCGTGGGCAACGAAGGGGCGCCCTTCGACTTGGACCTGGAAGCCTCGCGAGGGCTCACCGAGCCGATTCCACCCCCGCTGCCGTTCTGGTCCCAGTCCTCGGCGCGGTGGGCCACCTGGTTCTTCCGCTCGCCGAACTCGTCGCGCGGCCGGGTCTCCTGCATGAGCCGGTCCTCCGCCAGCTCGCCGTCGACGACCGGCGCCGAGTCCGCGTACGCGGCGGCGGCGGCGGCGGCCGGAGCCGGGGCCATGCCCGCGGTGGGCGGCGGCGGGGCGTCCACGGAGGTGGGCTCCGCCTTCTTCATCGCCTGGGTCTCCACCTGCCTCAGGTCGGGGCGGGTCAAGTCGGGCGAGACGGCCATGAACGAGACGATGCCCAGCGTGCCCACCGACGCGAGCCCCACGACGGGCAAGAACCAGCGACGCCACCGGGACGGCTTGGGCTCGGGGCCCGCCGCGGCCCGGCGCGCGGACTGCTGCGCGTACGCCAGCAGCGACTCCAGGCCCGCGTCCGGCGCGGGCTCCTCGGAGAGCTGCGACATGGTGACGCGCACGCCACGGATGTCGTCCAGGGCCTGGGTGCAGCGCACGCAGCCCTGCAGATGGGACTCCACCGCCTGGGCCTCCGTCGTGGAGAGCTCGCCGTAGGCGAAGTCGAGCAGCCGGTCCTCATGAGCATGGAGGTTCTGCGGCTTCATCCCACCACCGTCCTTCCATCCTCGACGAGGTCGCCATCCACGCCCAGCTCGGCCAACCGGCGACGCAGGCCGTCCAGCGCGTAGCGCATCCGGCTCTTCACCGTGTTCTCCGAGACGCCCGTCACGTCGGCGATGTCCTTGAACGGGATGCCGCTGTACTCACGCAGGATGAACACCTCGCGCTGTTCTTCCGGCAGCGCCGCCAGGGCGCGCTCCAACAGGGGCCGCAGCCGCGCGTTGTGCGCGCCGCGCTCGGGGCTGGCGCCACCGTCCGGCAGCGCGTCCGCGAGCGCCCGGCCGTCGTCGCCGTCCGCACCATTCACCGGCGACTCCAGGGACGCGGCCTGGCGGTAGCTTTCTTTGCGCGCGCTGTCCACACAGAGGTTCCTCGCGATGGTGTAGACCCAGGTGGTGAATCGGGCCTTCGCCTGATACTCGCCGGCGCTGCGTACGACCTTCAGCCACGTCTCCTGCAGCACGTCCTCCGCCCGCGCGCGTTGCCCGACGAAGCGCAGGATGAAGTTGAACACCGGTGTCCGATGCCTTCGCACCAACGCCTCGAACGCACGAGCGTCCCCCGCCTGGAAGGCGAGCATCAGGCGCTCGTCTGAGGTCTCCGGTCCCAACTCTCCCCCATCGCTCGTGGAGCCACGCTCACTTCCGGCCCACCCTCAACCCGTGCCGTCATAACGGACGACGGCGCGCGAGGGTCTAATCCGGTCGTGGTCTCCGGTAAGTGGCCAGAATGACAGGCAGCGCGACCCCTGTCACCAGCGCCGCCTGGGCCAGGAGCACGCCAGGCAGGGGACGCTGGAGGTGGACGTGCAGCGAGCGTGCGAGCGCCAGGCCCAGCAGGACCCCCGTCGCGGTGCGCACCGCGTTGGAGCCCGCCGCGGGCCGGAAGCGGCCCACCGCCCAGTCCACCAGCGCGGGCAGCGTGAGCAGCAGCACGGCGGGCACATCCCAGGACCAGCTCAGCGGCGCGCGCGCCACGAACAGCGCCACCAGCCCGGCCAGCATCACCGGGTAGGTCCCCAGGCAGCGGGCGCAGAGCCTCAACCCGCCGAAGAGGTACGTGCGGTTGTACTCATCCGGGTGATGGTGACTGAGCCAGAACACCGTCGGTTCCTCCGGGAGGTGGAGTGGGGACAGCCCGCTGGGACGCGTCCTCCGCCAGGAAACACGCGGCGAAGTGCCCCGAGTCCAGGGGATACAGCGGAGGCGACTCGCGTCGACAGCGCTCGATGGCGTGGGGACATCTCGGATGGAACGTGCAGCCGGGAGGCGGCGCGAGCGGAGAGGGCGGCTCGCCCGGTACCAACAGCCGCGTCCGGGTCCGCGACGGGTCCGGCACCGGCACCGCCGCGAGCAGCGCCTGCGTGTAGGGGTGGCGCGGTCGGCGATACAGCAGGTCCGAAGGGGCCAGCTCGACGACGCGCCCCAGGTACATCACCGCCACGCGCGTGGACACGTGCTCGACGATGTTCAGGTCGTGCGCGATGAACACATAGGTGAGCCCGCGCTCGCGCTGCAGGTCCACCAGCAGATTCACGATTTGCGCCTGGATGGAGACATCCAGCGCGCTGATGGGCTCGTCGGCCACCACCAGGTCCGGGCGCAGCGCGATGGCCCGGGCGATGCCCAGCCGCTGTCGCTGCCCACCGGAGAACTCGTGGGGCAGCCGCCCCAGCGCCTCGCGGGGCAGGCCCATCGCGTCGAGCAGCGCGAGCACCTCGCGCTCCTTCTCTCCCGGACCACGCGCCAGGCCGTGGATGTCGAAGGGCTCACCCAACAGCTCGCGCACCGTCATGCGCGGATTGAGCGAGGCATACGGGTCCTGGAAGACGAGCTGCATCCGGCGACGCAGCGGCCTCAACCGCCGCTGGGACAGTCCGGTGAGCTCCTGCCCGTCGAAGCGGATGGAGCCCGCGGTGGGCTCCACCAGTCGCAACAGCGCGCGCCCCAGCGTGCTCTTCCCACAGCCGCTCTCCCCCACCAGGCCCAGCGTCTCGCCCCTGAAGACGTCCAGGCTGATGCCATCCACCGCCTTCACCGCGCCGCGCACGCGCTGGAACACGCCCGCGCGCACGGGGAAGTGCACCTGGACATCCCTCGCCTGGAGGAGTGGCTCGACGGAACTCATGGCGCGGGCACCGGATGATGGCACGCCGCGCGCTGCGAGCCGCGCTTGAGCTCGAGCACCGGCATCACGCGCGCGCACTCCTCGGTGGCCCGCTCACACCGCTCGCGGAAGGCGCAGCCGGAGGGCAGTCGCCCCAGCGCGGGCACCATGCCGGGGATGGCCCTCAGTCTCCGCCTGGGAGCGCGAGCATTCGCGTCGATGTCGCCGCCCAGCGCGGGCAGCGAGCGCAACAACCCCGCCGTGTACGGATGGGCCGGATGGGCGAACAGCTCGCGCACCGGCGCGTGCTCCACCACCTTCCCCGCGTACATCACCACCACCGTGTCGCAGCTCTCCGCGACGACGCCCAGGTCGTGGGTGATGAGCATCACCGCCATGCCGCGCTCGGCCTGCAGGCGCTTGAGCAGGTCGAGAATCTGGGCCTGGATGGTGACGTCCAGCGCGGTGGTGGGCTCGTCCGCGATGAGCAGCGACGGGTCGCACGCCAGCGCCATCGCAATCATCACCCGCTGCCGCATGCCGCCGGAGAGCTGATGGGGCCACGCATCCACGCGCTCGCCGGGCGCGGGGATGCCCACCTGTCGCAACATCTCCACCGCGCGCTCGCGGGCCTGGGAGCGCGAGGCGCCCAGGTGCAGCCTCACGCCCTCCGAAATCTGCTCGCCCACCGTGAAGACGGGGTTGAGCGACGTCATCGGCTCCTGGAACACCATGGCCACGTGGCGTCCCCGCACGCGCCGCAGCTCCTCCTCCGGGAGCGTCAGCAGGTCGCGCCCCTCGAAGAGCACCTCGCCGCCCGCCACCCGCACGGGCGGCTGGGGCGCGAGTCGCAGCACGGACAGCGCGGTGAGGCTCTTGCCGCAGCCGCTCTCCCCCACCACGCCCAGCGTGCCGCCGGGAGGCAGCGCGAAGGACACACCGTCCACCGCGCGCACCGGACCTTCCTCCCGCGACAGCTCCACGGTGAGGCCCCGGACGTCCAGCAGGGGCCCCTCCGCCGAGGGCGACGCGACGGAGGTCACTTCTTCGCCAGCTCCTCCAGGAACTCCACCTCCTGGATGAGCCCCTTGCGGATGAGCAGGCGGATGAGGCTGGCCACCATGCGCGCGGGCTTCACCTTCTCCGTGTCCAGCACCGCCTCGTCGCCCCGCGACATGCGCTCCAGGTCATCCAGGATGGCCAGGTCGTCGTCGGAGAAGTCCGGCGTGGGCGTGAGCGCCAGCGCGGGCTGCGAGCCCTTCGCCGCGCCACCGAACATCACCACCGGGACGCGCGGCTTGCCGTCGTCGGCCTCGAGCACGGGAGGCGGCGGAGGCCGGGGCGGCGGAGGCTTCACGCCGAGCAGGTCATCCAGCGAGTCGCCCCCGGCGCCGCCCAGGGCCTCGGCGGGCGGAGGCGGCGGCGTCCCGGGACGACGGGCCGCGGGAGCGGCGGCGGGGGGCGGTCTCGCTGCGGGGGGCTTCGGCGTCTCCGGCATCTCCCACTCCAGTGGCGTTCCCGCGGCCACGGGGAGAGGACCTGCGCCCTCCTCCTCGTACAGCGGCTCCGCCTCGACGATGTCCAGCGGCTCTCCCCGCGCCCGGGCCAGCGCGGTGTCCAGGTCGTCCGACGCGACGACGAAGACCCGCACCTGCTTGCGGAGCTGGAAGCGCAGCTCATCCACCAACGTCAAATCCCCCGGGTCCTCCACGGCGACGTGGACGCGCTCGCTGCGGCCCTCCACCTCCATCCGGAAGAGGAGCACCCGGTGCTCGGCCTGGAAGTCCAACGACACCAGTGACGACACCGCTGGCGCGATCTCATCCGGCAGCTCGATGAAGGGCAGCCCGTGCTGCACGGCCAGCGCCCGGGCCACATGGATGGGCGCGCACGCCCCCTGCGCCACCAGCACCTCGCCCAGCCGCATGCTCCCCGGAGCGCCCTTCTGCCCGAGCGCCACCCTCACCTGCTCCGCCGTCACCACGCCCGACTCGACGAGCAGCTCGCCAATCTTCTTGCGCATAAGGCAGAGCTACCGCTTGACCTTCGCGAGGTACTCATCGCGGGAGAAGACGTTCTTCTCGATGAGCAGCTCCACCATGGCCTTCAGGGCCGCCACCTCCTTGCGCTGCACCTCCTCCACGCTGCGCAGGAGGTCCGCCGGACTGCCGCCTCCCGAGGACGCGCGAGGGGCCTCCGCGACCGGCGGTGCCGGGCGCGCGGCGGGAGCGGGCTTGGGCGCCGGAGCGGAGGCGACAGCGGCCGCCGCCGGGTCCAGGTCCTTGAGGTTCTTCACCACCGTGCGGCCCTGGGCGTCCACCACCTTGAAGTTGGTGTCCGCGTCCTCCAGCTCCATGTTCTGCTCGTACATGCGAGCAAACGCCCGGGCGATGGAGGTGCGGCCGGCGACGTTGGGGATGATGCGGCACTTCGTCACGGCGCGCAGCTCGTCGAGCATCCGCACGTTGAGCGGATCCGACATCGCCACCACCAGCGTCTTGCCCTCGTCGCGAAGCTGCAGCGGCAGCACGGAGAAGTCGCGCGCCGTCTGCGCCGGAATCTTCGCCTTCACGTGCGGCGCGACCACCTGCACCGCGTCCAGGTTGACCGCCGGCATGCCGAGCTGCTTGGACAGCGCCCGCACCAGGATGTCCTCGGAGACGAGGCTCATCCGCACCAGGATTTCACCGAGCTTGCCGCCCCACTTCGCCTGTTCGGCGAGCGCGGCCTTGAGCTGGCTCTCCTGGAGCACATTCGCCTTGATCAGCAATTCTCCAAGCTTGATCTGTGCCATGTCGTGGGGGCCACTCTACCCGAGTCCAGCCGTCGCGCTTCTTCTTCCGTGCCTGGCCGGTCAGGAACCCGGCGCCGGGGGTGCCGGCGACTCGGGGGGACCGACGGGCTGCTCACGCCCGGAGTCATCCACCTCGACGACCTTGGCCCCCTCCGGCGGGGTCAGCTCGTAGAGCGTCAGGTCCGGGCGGGCGTTGAGCTTGATCTGCTGGTAGCGCACCTCCAGCTTCGTCTGCGCCTGCCTTGCGTCGAGCGCCACCTTGCCCGGGAAGATGAGCCCGCCACGCTCCAGGAAGTCGTCGAACGCCAGGTCGTACCCCGGCACGCCCCGCACCTGGCTGCGCACCACGCGCAAGTACTTGGGGTGAACCTGTAGCACCTGGGTGGCCGCCCCCCGGTGGAGCGTGAGGACGTAGACGCCCTCCTTCGTGTCCAGCTCCAGCGTCTTGCGCTCGGGTGGGATGAGGGGCACCTGGCCCAGGAGGATGGCCACCAGCTCCTCGCCCGGCAGGACGACGGGGAGGAAGCGCGAGACGTTCTCCGGGCTCGCCGGCCCCTGGTACCAGGTATGCGTCTGGGCCTGGTACAGGCCGAAGCGCGAGCCGTCCCCCACCAGGGAGGCGAGGGGCCGGTTGAAGAAGTCGAACGTCTCCAGGTGCAGGAAGGCCGGCCGGGTGACGGCGAGGAACATGCCGATGGTGCCGCTCTGCTGCGGGGACTCGACGCGCAGCTTCGCGTCCCCCTCGAGCGTCACGACGTTCTCCTGGTTCGCCCGGACGCGCTCGTAGACGACCTCGGCGTCGGTGAGCTGGCCCTCGGGACCGAACTCGATGCGCTTGGGGCAACCCGAACAGAGCACTCCCAGGAAGATTGCGACGGCTGCGCGGTTCATATGTCCTAGTCTGGGCCATGGCGCCCTGCCGGGTCACCCACCAATGAGCCTGAACGACATCCTGCATTACCTCCGCCTGGGCGGAGTCACCCTGGCCCTGCTGCTGTTGGCCTCCGTCGCCGCGCTCGTCGTGGCCGTGGAGCGCATCATCGCCCTCTGGGGGGTGAGCGAGCGCTCGCGCCTGCTGGGCGAGGCGGTCAGCAAGCACCTGCTTCGCGGCGACGTGGCCGCGGCCCGCACCGCCGCCGAGCGCTCCGACTCCGTGGCCGCCGACATCTTCCTCGCGGGCTTCGACCGCTGGGAGCGCAGCCGGGGCTCGGGCGGCGCGGGCGTGGAGGCCGCCGTGGAGCGCGAGCGCGCGCAGGTGGGCCTCAAGCTGCGGCGCAACCTGTGGATCCTCGCCACCATCGGTTCCATCACGCCCTTCGTGGGCCTGTTCGGCACCGTGGCGGGCATCATGCGCTCGTTCAAGGACCTGGGCCTGGACGTGGAGGCGGGCGGCACCGGAGGCAGCGCCGCGGTGATGACGGGCATCTCGGAGGCGCTCGTGGCCACCGCCGTCGGCATCCTCGTCGCCGTGCAGGCCATGGTCTTCTACAACTACTTCCAGGCCCGGCTGTCGCGCGTGCTGGTGGAGCTGCGGCTGATGGGCGACGAGTTCGCGGAGCTGCTCAAGGAGCGCGCCGCGGGGGGGCCTCCTCCGGAGCCCGCGCCCCGCCCCGACACCCCGGCCGCTTCCCGCGCCGACTCGCAGCCGGCCTGACGCCCGGAAGGAACGCACCATGGCCATGGGCAAGACACCGGGGTCCGACGACGGCGAGGAAGGCGTCTTCGCGGAGATCAACATCACCCCGCTCACCGACATCTTCCTCGTGCTGCTCATCATCTTCATGGTGACCAGCTCGGTCATCGTCCAGCAGGGCCCGGGAGGCGGCGCCAAGGCGGGCCTCAAGGTGAACCTGCCCAAGGGCGGCGCGGCCGACGTCACCGCGAAGACGACGGACCTGTCGGTGGCGGTGCTCGCCGACGGCCGCTTCGTGCTCGCCGGCAACGTCGTCACCCAGGAGGAGCTGCAGAAGTCCTTCGACGAGGCCAAGGTGAAGGACCCGGACACCGTCGTCATCGTCCAGGCCGACGAGGGCGTGCCCCACGGCACCGTCGTCCAGGTGATGGAGCTGGCGAAGAAGGCCGGCCTGGGTCAGCTCGCCATCGGCGTGCGCGAGGGAGACTGACGCTCCGTCCGGCGGGACACCGCCTCGGAAAAGCCTCGCGGCCACCGCGGGGAAGCTTGGGCTCCCCAGGGTGGCCTCGGGTGTTTCAGGCGGGCGCCCCAGTCACCCGGGGCGCCTCGACTTCGGGAACGAAGGCCCTCCGCTCAGACGGACGCGAACGCGGCGTCGGTGATCTCCATCGGGGACGTGTCCTCGAGGGCGATGAGGCGCGCGGCCTGCTCCACGTTGGGCAGCACGTTGCGCGCGTAGAACAGCGCGCTGTACTTCTTGCCGTCGTAGAAGGCGCGGTCCGGGTGGTCCGCGGACAGCTCCGCCTTGGCCTTCTCCGCGATGAGCGCCGCGTCCAGGAGCAGCCAGCCCACGGCCACCTCGGACATCATGTTGAGGAAGCGGTTGGCGGACAGCGGAATCAGCGGGAACTTGCCGCCGTCCTGCGACCAGCCGAACACCATCATCGCGCTGGACATCAGCGCCTCCTGGGCGCTCGCCAGGAGCTTCACGGCCTCGCCGTACACGGCGTGCTCGCGGTTGGCCTCGACGAAGGCGCCCACGTCACCCATGAACTGCTGGAAGTGCGCGCCGCCGGCCTGCCCCAGCTTGCGGCCCACCAGGTCCATGGCCTGGATGTGGTTGGTGCCCTCGTAGATGGAGAAGATCTTCGAGTCGCGCGTGTACTGCTCCACCGGGTAGTCCTGGATGTAGCCAGCGCCGCCGTACACCTGGATGGCCTGCGAGCACAGGCGGAAGGACTGGTCGGAGCCGTAGGACTTCACCAGCGGGGTGAGCAGCTCCACCTGGCCCTTGTGGTAGGTGGCCGCCTCGTCGTCCTTGCCCGCCAGCTGCCGCGCCTTGTCCAGGTGGTGCGCCAGCTTGATGATGAGCGCGCGGATGCCCTCCACGTGGGCCTTGATGTCCAGCAGCATGCGGCGGACGTCCGGGTGCTCGATGATGGCCGCGCGCGCCGCGGTGGGGTCCTTCCACTTGGTGAAGTGCGAGCCCTGCTTGCGGTCCTTCGCGTAGTCCACCGCGTTGTAGTAGGCGGCGCTCGCCAGCGCGACGCCCTGGATGCCCACGGCGATGCGCGCGCCGTTCATCATCTTGAACATCTGGCTCATGCCGACGTGCTCGACGGTGCCGACCAGCTCGCCCAGACAGCCGTCGTTCTCACCGAAGTTCAGCACACAGGTCGCCGAGCCGTTGATGCCCATCTTGTGCTCGATGGAGCCCACCGACACGTCGTTGGACGCACCCGAGCTGCCGTCCTTGCCGATGCGCAGCTTGGGGACGATGAACAGCGACAGGCCCTTGGTGCCGGGCGCCGCGCCGTCGATGCGCGCGAGGACCAGGTGGATGACGTTCTCCGCCATGTCGTGGTCGCCGCCGGAGATGAAGATCTTCGTCCCCTTGATGCTGTACGTGCCGTCACCGTTTCGGCGCGCGGTGGACTTGGCCGCGCCCACGTCGGAGCCGGCGTGCGGCTCGGTGAGGCACATGGTGCCGCCCCACGTGCCGTTGAGCATGCGCTCCACGAACAGGTGCTGCTGCTCCTTCGTGCCGCACTCCGCGATGACCTCGGCCGCGCCGAAGGACAGGCCCGGGTACATGTTGAAGGCCGTGTTGGCGCCCGACAGCAGCTCCTCCACCGTCACCTGCAGCATCATCGGCGCGCCCTGGCCGCCGTGCTCGGGGCTGACGGCCACGGTCTTGAAGCCCTGCTCGTAGAGCTTCTTCCACGCGTCCTTGAAGCCCGTGGGCGTGTAGACCGAGCCGTTCTCCACCCGACAGCCCTCGCGGTCTCCCACGGAGTTGAGGGGCCCGAGCACCTCGCGCGCGAAGCGGTACGTCTCCGTCAGCACCGCCTTCGCCTCGTCCGGGCCCCAGGCGTCGTACGGCGCCTGACCGGCCACCTGGCCGAAGCCGAACTGCTCGAACAACGTGAAGAAGATCTCTCGGAGGTCGGTCTTGTAGGTGTTGATGCCGGCGGACATGGCCACTCCTGCGTGACGGCTCGCTGCCCACCCTCCAGGGAGGGCCTCGGGTCAGCGGCGCGAAATTGAGACACAGGAAGTGTGGCGGCGACTGATTTTTGAGTCAACCCTGAATGACACCCTGCGTTGAGGGGCAACCCGTCTGCCCCCCACCGCAGGACTGCAAAGCGCTACTTCTTGACCTTCTTGGCCGAGGGAAGCGTCGCCGTCTTGGCGGCGGGCTTCTCCCGGGGCGCCGTCTTCTTGGAGGAGGCGCCGGCCGGACGCTCGTCCGAGTCCTCGTCGTCCCCTTCGTCGTTGTCGGAGGCGCCCGACGCCTCGCTCACCCCGCCGGTGCTGCTGGGGGGGGGCACGGGGGCCGCGAGGCTCTCGCGGGGCACCTCGATGACGATGGGGCTCTGACCCGAGCGCTGACGGTTCTCGTCCTCGAGCGAATAGAAGAGCTGGATGTGCGCGCCGCCCTTCATCACCAGCTCACCGCGCTGGTTCTCCGCCCACAGGTCGATTTCGACGTAGTAGCGGCCGCCGGTGCCGTGGCGGTTGCTCACCCGGCCCTTGCAGACGACGGTGTCGCCCGGCCAGACCATCTTGTTGAAGCGCACGTTGTAGCGGCGCATCTGGCCGCCGCGGGCCCAGTCGCTGATGAGCTGGCCGAGCATGCCCATGACCAGCATGCCGGGGGCGTAGACGCTCGGCATGCCCACGCTCTTGGCGTAGATCTCATCGACGTGGACCGGGTTGTAGTCCCCCGAGGCGCCCGCGTACCGGGACAGCTGGACGCGGTCGACGGGGGCCTTGGCCAGGGCGGGCAGCTCGTCCCCGACGCGGATGGACTCGAAGTAGAGCTTGCGCGCGGGCATCACGGGGTCTCCTTGGTGGCGCGGACCACGAGCGTCCGGCGGGCTCGGAACACCAGGTTGCCTTCCTCGTCGCGGCCTTCGTCCTCGATGACCGCGATGTCCATCTTCCCCGACGGGCCCTGGCGCTCGGAGACGTCCGCCACGCGCGTGGAGACGTAGATGCGGTCTCCGGCGAAGATGGGGCGCTCGTACTCGAAGCCCTGCTCCGCGTGGAGCAGGCTCTTGATGCCCACCCCCAACAGCTCCCGCAGGTCCGCGGCCGAATGGAAGGACGCGGGGAAGGTGGGCGGCGCGATGATGGTGGGGTAACCGGAGGCCCGAGAGTACTCCTCGTCGTAGTAGATGGGGTTGTAGTCGCCGATGGCCTCCGCGAAGCGGCGGATGGCACCCTTCTCCACTTCGTTGAGCGTCGGCGGCGAGGCACGGCCGATCGCATTCTTGTCCAGCATTATCCCTCTCCTGACTAGCGTCCGGCCGGAAGCTCGAGCACCGTGAGGAGCCCAGCTTCGGCGGCCGTCAAGCGTGGCGCGGCATTCACCAGCGCGTTCGCGGTGGCCCGGTCGCCCGCCACTCCCCCCGGGATTTCCAGCACCAATCGAGGGTCCGCATCGATTTCGATGCGGTCCTTCGGGTCCTCTGCCCCCACGGCGATGGTCAGCTCCAGCCGCACCCGCTCCTGCCCGTCCTCCAACCCGACCACCGACTGGAACATGCCCGCCACCCGTCCCTTCTTCACCGCGAACGCTCCGCCCGAGATGTCCTCCTCGGCGAAGACGGGGGCTACCTCTTCCTCGTAGTCATCACAATCCAACCCCAGCCCCAATGCCGCGAGTGCCGCCGACTCCACCAGCCCCACGTGGCCGAGTTGCTCACCATCCACCAACTCGAAGAACTCCTCCTCGGTCAGCCCCGCGCCCACCTTGCGCTGCAGGGCCTCACGCCGGGTGCGTGCGTCCACCACCCGCGTGACGGTGGCGCGCCTGACGGGCCCACACACCTGACCGGCCGTGGCCACCAGCCGGTCCAGGACGAAGCCCGGGTTGACGCCCGCGCCCAGCACCGCCACCTCGGCGCGCTGCGCGGCCTGGTCCAGCCTGTCCGCCAGCTCCGGGTGGTTGAGATAGGGGAAGGCCAGCTCCTCGCACGTGCTGACCACCGGCAGGCCGAGCTTGATGGCCGCGAGCAGTTGCTCCATCACCTGCGGCAGCCGTGAACCCGTGGCGTGCAGCAGCACCACGCCCTTGCGCCGGCCCACCGCCTTCTCCAGCGAGTCCACCACCTTCACCCGGGGGGCGGGACCTCCCAGCACGTCACCCAGGGGGCGACCGACCAGGGAGGGATGGGTATCCACGGCCCCAATCAATTCCACTTCCGGGCTGGACAGGGATGCCTTGGCAATCTCCTGCCCGATGAATCCCAGCCCCATCACGACCACCGGCACCGGCCCTGCTGGGGCTCTAGCCATCGGAGATTGCTCCAGGATTCCAAGGGGTTAGCGTTGAAACGCAGCCTTGCCGCGCACCATAAATCACACCTTGGCGGGCAGGCAAGCATCACTTGGTTCCGCGCATCTTGCGCAATGCGAGAACCTTCAAGGATTTCCGGGGCTTGCGCGCGCAAAACCGTCGGGGGGGCCCTGTTTGGGTGCGCGACAAGGCTGTATAAAGAAAGACAGGCCCAAAATCCCCCGGAGACCCTCCAACATGGACCGCATCCTCGTGGTGGATGACGACGTGCTCATCCTCGCCGCGCTCTCCCGGATCCTCCAGACGGAAGGCTATGACGTCGTCACGCACAGCGACCCCGCGCTCGCCGCGCGCGAGGTGGGCTTCTGCGTGGTGCTGACGGACTTCATGATGCCGTACCTCAACGGCATCGAGCTGTTGGGCGCCCTGAGGGAGAAGAACCCGAAGGCGGTGCGGCTGATGCTCACGGCGGCGGCGGACTTCCGCGTCGCGTCCGAGGCGGTCAACCGGGGCGAGGTGTTCCGGCTGCTCGGCAAGCCGTGGTCGCTCAGCGAGCTGACGAGCAGCGTGCGCCAGGCCGTGGAGCACTACCGGCTGGTGGAGGCCAACGAGCGGCTGACGCGCGAGGTGGCGGAGAAGAACGCGGAGCTGGTGGCCATCAACCAGGACCTGGAGCGTCGGGTGGTGGAGCGCACCACGGGCCTGTTGGACGGGCTCATCAGCGCGCTGGACTACCGCGACACGGAGACGCAGTGGCACTCGCGTCGGGTGGCGCTGTACTCGCGCCGGCTGGCGGAGGAGGTGGGGCTGGTGGGCGCCGCGCTGGACGTGGTGGAGCAGGGCGCGCTGCTGCACGACATCGGCAAGATTGGCGTGCGCGACTCCATCCTGCTCAAGCCCGGGCCGCTGACGCCGGACGAATGGGTGGAGATGCGCAAGCACCCGGAGTTCGGCTACCGGATGATGGCGAAGATGCCCTACCTGCACGAGGCGGCGCTCATCGTCCTGCAGCACCAGGAGCGCTGGGACGGCAAGGGCTATCCCCAGGGGCTGTCCCGCGAGGACATCAGCATCGGCGCGCGCATCTTCTGCATCGCCGACACGGTGGACGCCATCACCTCCGACCGGCCCTACCGCAAGGGGCGGCCCATGAGCGTGGCGCGGGATGAGATCCGCCGCTGCGCGGGCACCCAGTTCGACCCGAACCTGGCGGATGCGTTCCTGCGCATCCCGGAGACGGAGTGGCAGCGCATCCGCCACCAGGTGGAGCAGCTCGAGGAGGAGGAGAACCAGCGCTGGCGCAGCCACCCGCTCGGTGTCCCCGCACCGCTCGCCCGCGCGAGCGGCGCCTGAGCGACGGCCGTCAGGGCGACAGCGTCACCGCGGTGACCTCGCGGATGACGTCGCCCTCCAGCAGCGCGTCCACCACGTCCATCCCCGAGGCCACCTCGCCGAAGGCCGTGTAGCGGCCATCCAGGTGCGGCTGGGGCGCGTGCGTGAAGAAGAACTGGCTGCCGCCCGTGTCCTTGCCGGACAGGGCCATGCCGAGCGTGCCGCGCGTGTACGGACGGCGCGTCAGCTCGCAGCGGATGGAGTGCCCCGGCC
>NZ_SRLW01000469.1:0-5296 GCF_006518215.1 Myxococcus sp. AB025B | reverse complement strand
GGCCTGGGGCCAGCCAATCCCACGGGGCAGGGTGGAAGGCGGCTTGAAGCAGGGGCCGCTTTTCCCCTAGCGTCCGGGTGGCAAGCGTCCCGCGGCCCTGGTGCCGTGGGTCCGACAGGAGACCCCCTCCGCGATGCCCCCGTCCGCCAAGCCGTCGTCCGTCCCCCCGCCGCAGGAGCTTCCGGCGCCGTCGTACCCCGCAATCGAGTCGCTGCTCGAGGCGACCCCCGCGGAGGACGTCCGGGCGCTGTTCGCCCCGGTGAAGGAGGGCCTGGCCGGCCTCAAGGGCCCCAAGGTGGAGGTGGGCAAGAAGGCCCAGGTCGCGCTGGCCCACGCCGAGCAGCTGCTGGAGCTGCTGGTGGACACCCGCGAGCGGCTGATCGCCGAGGCCAAGGGGGCCAAGGGTCGGAAATGACGGGCTTTTACCCGTTCGTCACGGTTTTTGACTCCGGGCAGGCAACTGGCGGAGCGCCGGGACGATAATGGGAGAAAGAGCACTGGATCATCCGGGAGCTCTGTCTTCTTCTTCTCGCAGCGCCTGGAGGATGAAATGGCGAACATCAACAGCATGCAGGGCCCCAGCATCCGGCTCTCCACCCACGTCACGACGGCGCGCCAGACCCCTGAGACGGGCTTCGGCGCTCGGCTCCACAACGGGCTGAACAGCGCGGCGGGCGCGGTGGGCACGGGCGTCGGCGCGGTGGCCGGCATGATTCCCGGCGGGCAGATCGTCTCCGCGGCGGTCTCCTCCGTGCACACGCTGTCCAACACGAGCGGCTCGGGCGCTGGCCCCTACGCCGGCGTGATGAGCACCGCGGTGGGCGCGGGCGGCGGTGTCGTCGGCGGCGCCTCCGTGGGCGGCGCGGCGGTGGGCATCAGCGGCGTGGCCGGTGGCATCGGCGGCGGCGTGGCCGGTCCTGGCACGGGCGCGCTGGGCACCAGCACGTCGGACACCGTGGGCGGCAACTTCTCCCTGAACCAGATGGCGGCGGAGAACTCCAAGCTGCTCAACCTGCAGGCGGCCATCCAGCAGGAGTCGCAGACGTTCACGGCGATTTCCAACGTGATGAAGTCGCGGCACGATTGCATCAAGAACTCCATCAGCAACGTCCGCTAGGCCCCTGGGGCCTGGGTCGGGCCGAAGCACGGCGGGGAGGGGAGCGGCGCCGCTTCCCTCCTGGCCGCGCGCGGAAAGGAAGAGCGAAGTCCATGGCGGAGAGCGTCTCGGAGATCTCGAACAGCCTGGTCCCCCTGGGGCGCCAGCAGGCCATGGTGTTGCTGGAGGCCGGCTACCTGTGGCTGGACATGGGACAGTTCGACAAGGCGAAGGAGATCTTCGCCGGGGCCGCGGCGCTGATGCCCAAGAGCGAGGTGCCGCAGCTGGGGCTGGGCGCCGTGGAGTTCGCGCAGGGCCGTCACGACAAGGCGCTCCAGGCCTACCGCTCCGCGCAGCGGCTGGCCCCGCAGGCGTCGCTGCCGCGCGCGCATGTGGGCGAGGCGCTGCTGTTCCTGGGCAAGGTGCCGGAGGCGCTCAAGGAGCTCAAGGCGGCCGTCGACCTGGAGCCGGAAGGTGACGGGGCGCGTCTTGCGCAGGCGCTCCTCCAGGCGAAGGATGCGGGAGTCCTGCCTCCCGCGAAGAAGTAGGGGCAGGGGAGGTTCACCCATGGCTGTCGGTGGCGTTGGACGCGGTGGAGGGAAGGGGCGCGCCGGTGGCGCGAAGGGGCCGTCGTCCGCGGCGCCCACGGGTGGCGCCTTCGGCGCCCGGGTGGACAAGGCCGAGTCTCTCGTCGGAGTCTCCGGTCTGGTAGGCTCCAGCAACGTCCAGGGCCCCCAGGCCGCGGACCCGGTCGCCGCGCAGGCGATGGCGATTGCCCGCGGGTTGAAGAACGGGGGCTTCAAGAGCAAGGAAGAGGCGACCCGGGCGTTGGTCGCCGAGGTCCTGAAGGAGAAGCTGCGCATGAAGTCCTCCTCCCTCACCACGAAGATTGCGGACGCACTGCAGGATGACCCGCGGCTGAACCAGGTTCTCGAGCGGCTGTGGTCCAAGGCCGAGTGAGCAGCGCTTGCCACTGGGCGACGACAGACAGGTCATCCTCACGAAGTATGGCCCCTACGTTCGGTCCCTCGCGGCGACCGTGCGCAAGCAGTTCAACGCCCAGCTGGAGCTGGACGAGCTGGTGGCGTACGGACAGATAGGCCTGCTGGAGGCCGCCGAGCGGTTCGACCCGAAGGTGGGCGCCAACTTCCTCACCTTCGCCCACTACCGCATCAAGGGCGCCATCTTCGACGGTCTTCGGAAGATGGGCATCCTGCGGGGCTCGGACGCCCGGACGGCGTATGTCGGGGAGCGGGCGGCGGCGTATCTGGGGAATTTGTCGGACCGCGAGTCGGGCTCAAGCAACCGCGGCAGCTCATTCGACGATGATGTCAGTGACATCTCGGATGCTGTGCAGGGGCTGGCGATGGTGTTCGCCTCCAGCCTCGAGGGTGCGGACAGCGCGGGCTACACCGACGAGTCCCTGCCGGTGGACATCCGGCTGGAGCAGGAGCAGCTGAAGACGCGGGTGCGGGCGGCGATAGAGAAGCTCCCGGAGAAGGAGCGAAAGCTCCTTCAGGGGTACTACTTCCAGGGCAGGACGCTGGAAGAGGCGGGGGCGGAAATCGGGCAGTCGAAGAGTTGGGCGTCTCGGCTTCATGCGCGCGCCATCGACCGGCTCAAGGAACTCTTGAACGAGGAGGAGGAACTTCCTCCGACCTCGACGGATGCAAGGAGGCTGTCACATGGCGGGTCCGATGGCGGGCATCTCCGCGGCGCAGGTGGCGCAGCAAAAGCTGCAGGATCAGGGCGCTCAGCAGACGACGAAGCAGGGCGCGTCGAAGTTCGACGGAGTTCTCGCTGACAAGGCGCAGGGCGCCGGTCAGGTGGACGCCGCGCAGGGCGTGAACAAGGCCCAGGCGACGCAGAAGACGGACATGGTCCGGCAGGTGGAGACGGTCAACAAGACGGAGAAGGCGGGCCTGAACAAGGTCAACGCCAACGCCGCCCAGCCCGTGTCCGCGAAGGCGGCCGAGCCCGTCGCCGCGAAGACGGAGACCGGCAAGACGGCCAAGGCCACCGACATGATGGAGCAGGTGCTCGGTGACCTGGAGAAGGGCCAGGGCAACCTGGAGAAGATCATCTCCCAGGCCGCCAGCGGCAAGCAGTTCTCCAACGCGGAGCTGCTCTCCCTGCAGGCGTCCATGTATCAGTACACCCAGCAGCTGGACCTGACGAGCAAGGTGGTGGAGAAGGCGACCACCGGTCTCAAGGACGTCGTCAAGACGCAGGTCTGAGTCCGTCCACCGTCCTTGGTGGCGCTTGACGAAGGGCGGCTCCTCCTGGTTGGAGGGGGCGCCCTTCCGCGTTTTCCGAGGCCCTAGTAAGCTCCCCGTGCCCATGATTCGCCGACCGCAAGCGTTTGTCGCCCCGCTCCTCGCCCTCGTGCTCGTGACGGGCTGTCACATCGAGCTCCAGCACGAGCTGAGTGAGGCGGACGCCAACGAAATCTACGTCCTGCTCAGCAAGAACGGCATCAACGCGAAGAAGGAGAAGGAGGAGGGCGGCAACGAGGTCCGGTTCATGATCACCGTGCCCAAGACGGATGCCGCCGAGGCCGCGGAGCTGCTCAAGCTCAACTCGCTTCCGCGTCCGGTGGAGAAGGGCCTGTCCCACTTCGCCAAGGGAAGCATGGTGCCCACCGCCACGGAGGAGCGCGCCATGCTCCTCAAGGCGATGGGCGGTGAGGTCTCCAACGCGCTCAACCAGATCGACGGCGTGCTGGAGGCGCGCGCGATCGTGAGCGTCCCGGAGAACAACGACCTGACGCAGCCGGAGAACAAGCCGATGCCGTCCGCGTCGGTGTTCATCAAGTTCCGGCCCGGCGCGGAGGGCAAGCCGCCCATCGACGTCAACGCGGTGAAGGCGTTCGTCGCCACGGCGGTGCCGGAGATGAAGCCGGACGCGGTGACGGTGCTGATGACGCCCGCGCTGGGACCCAAGGCGGAGAAGACCGACGAGAACCGGCAGCAGGACGTGCTGGGTCTGCGCATGACGGCCTCCAGCGCCAGCCAGTTCAAGGTGATGATCGCCGGAGCCTTCGCGCTCATCCTGGGGATGATGGGCGTCACGGCGTGGTCCATCATGCGCGGGGGCGGCGGCAACGCCCCCACGGCGCGTGGCCCCCGCCCCCGGGTCCGCCCGCCCGAGGCCTGACCGGTTCCGCGCCCCCTTCGAGGGGGCGCCTTCTTTCCTCCCAGCGGGCGTCGGTGGGGCCCGCGAGGTGACGTTTGGACTCGTTCTTCACCTCGCTCAACAAGCGCCAGAGCATGCTGCTGCTGACCGCCGTGACGTTCGGCGGGCAGGAGAGCCTGGGCGCGATGGAGCACCTCCCGACGGAGGAAGGTGAGCTCTTGCGCCACCGCGCGCAGGAGATCCTCCAGATTCCTCGCGACAAGCGCATCCCGGCGCTGGTCCAGGAGCTCAAGCGGCTGGTGAAGGACCGCCGCGGGCAGCTGTGGACCGCGGAGCCGGAGCGGCTGGCGGCGCTGCTGCAGCGCGAGCGCGGGGCGCTGGTGGAGATCGTCCTGCGCGCGCTGCCCGCGCCCCTGGCCGAGGCCGTGCGCGGCCACCTGCCGCCGCCTCGGGTGAAGCTGACCCGCGAGGTGCGGCCCCAGGTGCTGGACATCGTCCGGTGGAAGCTCGAGGAGGCGCTGGCGCGCGAGACGGGCGACTCGCAGTCCGCGGGGTTCAAGTTCTCCGACGTGCTGCTGCTGACGCAGCGCGAGCTGTTCACGGTGTGCGACCGGTTGGGCGCGCGCGTGCTGGGGCCGGCGCTGGCGGGGCTTCCGGACGCGGAGCGTGAGGCCCTGTTCGAGCCGCTGCCTCCGGACCTGAAGCTGCTCGCCTCCAAGTCGGTGGCGGCGAACGCGCCGCGCAAGCTGCCCGAGGAGGACGCTCGCGCGCAGCTGGAGCAGCACGATGCGCTGAGGAATCCGGCGGGCTCCATCCGCAGCGCGGGCGTGCAGCGCCTGGTGCGCGCGTGCGTGGCCCAGTCCGCGGAGTTCGCCGCGCGCATGGTGGAGAAGTACCGGGGCGAGTTCGGCGGGCTCATCGCGAAGTGGCTGCGCGAGGAGCGAAACCGGCAGCCGGCGCGGGGCGATGGTGGCCGCACGGACATCGTCATGGACCTGGAGCGGCTCGCCTCGCGCGGGCTCATCGAGCGCCCGGTGCGCCTGGCCACGCCGCCCCCGCCGCGAC
>NZ_SRLW01000468.1:0-5339 GCF_006518215.1 Myxococcus sp. AB025B | reverse complement strand
GACAGGGCCCAACCCCTCCTGCCACGCGCGCACCACCGCGGCCGCGTCCACCGAGCGCGTCTCGCCGCCCTTGCTCCCCTCCACCTGGAAGTCGAGCGTGAAGCGCACCTCCGGCACGCCGAGCGCGTTGGTGGCACCCTCCACGGACAACGAGGGCTTGAGCCGCACGTCCGGGCTCACCACCGACGCGCCGTCACCGGCGAGGTCCCCGCCCCACCGCCGCAGCTTGTCCGCCCAGCGCACCATCTCCGGCCCCTGCACCGTCACCCGACGGCCCGGCACCAGGTTCAGCTCCTCGCGCAGCTCGTGCACCAGGCGCTGCTCCACGGCCTCGTCGCGCAGCGGCACCGCGCCGCGCAGGTACACCATGCGGCCGTTGTCGATGCGCACCGCCGGCGGCGCGCCGTAGACCAGCGTCGGCAGCACCGACAGCCCGGACTCCAGCTGGTGCAGCTCCAGCAGGATGCGCGGCTTGAGCTCGCGGTCGATGGACGGCACCCGCTTCGTGCGCACGTCCACGGGCATGCGACGCCCCAGCTCCGGCAGCACCTTGGAGGTCAGCTCGCCGAGCTGCTCCGCGCCGTAGGTGCGCACGATGGGCAGGTTGTTGAGCCACGGGCCCGTCATGCCCGTCTCGCCCAGCCGCGCCAGCGCGTCCCCCACCAGCGCGACGCCGGGGCTCACCACCTCCGTCACGCGGGAGTCCCTCGCCACCGTCACCACCAGCTGCCCGCCACGCTCCTCCACCAGCGCCCGGGGCACGACGACCTCGTCGGGGACGGCCACGGGGCGGCCATCGAGCAGCACGTTGCGCGCCTGCACCAGGACCTTGAGCAGCGCCTCCAGCGTCTCGGGGGCCAGGGCGCCGCGCGTGCGGCGCTGCTCGAGGATGCGGTCGGCCAGCAGGTCGGCCTGCTCCACCTGGAGCTGCGCGGCCTGCGCCGGCTTCGCCATGTACGAGGCGAGGCTGCCGTCGAGCGCCTCCTCGCGTCCGTCCGCGTGGGCCAGGGTGCGCTTGAGCAGGAGGCCGTCGCCCGTGCGCGAGAAGTGGTACACCACGCGCGACCAGCGGGTGGCCGCCGTCTCCATGGGCGCGTCCGTCTTCTCCGCCTGCTGGAGCGACAGGGCCGCGGCCACCACGTGCTCGCACGGGTCCACACGGCTGGGGCAGTCACACTCCCAGGCCTCGTCGGCCGGATAGAGCGTCACCGTGAAGGGAACCGGGCGCCCCGACGAGCGCACCCTCAGCTCCAGCTCGCTCTCCGTCTTCGACTGGAGGACCACCGCCCCGGCGCGGGAGAGGTTCACTCCGTTGGACCAGATACCGGGGCGGGCTTCCTTCCGGACGGCTTCGAGCAGTTGGACGGTGGCGGACATAGGGGGTGGGAACTCCCTACGCCCCCGGGGTGCGCCGCGCAACGGCGATGCGCACCCCGGCCCCCTGGCTCAGCCGCAGGTCAGCGTCCAGCGGCAGCTACCTGACAGGCACTCCTTCCCGTACAGGCAGGTGGCCCCTCGGGCCTTCTTCGGCTGGCACTTGCCGCTGTTGAGGCCCCAACCGCAGTACTGCGTCGACGCGCAGTCAGCCTCCTCGTCGCAGATGCAGGTGCCGGAGCTGTTGCAGCCGGACGCGGTGCACGCGTCGCTGATGCACTCCTCCTTGAAGCGGCAGGACTCGCCCACGGCCTTGGAGTCCGGCGCGTAGCGCACGCCGCACAGCAGCGGGTACTGCGTCTCGCGGGTGGCCTTGTCCACGTAGGTGGCCACGCCGCTGGTGTCGATGTCCGCCGCCGCGTCCGCCATGCCCGTGCGCGGGTTCACGGCGCGCTCCCACGTCTTCAGGAACGTCTCCGCCGAGCCCGACAGGCCCGCGGTGTTCGCGCCCACGCGGCCCAGGTCCTTGAGCAGGTCCGGCAGGTAGCCCACGTGCGCGAGGCCGTACTCGTCGAAGCCCGTGCCCAGGCGCGTGGGGCCGGCGACGTTCTGCTGCCGCAGGTGCGCGTCCGCCTCCGCCTGGAACGTGGCCGAGCACGCGCCATTGTTGCCGAAGCGCGGACGGGTCTGCTGGATGAAGCCGTTCAGGTCCGCGCCGAAGGCCATGGGCACCTTGAGGCCCTGGCGGCCGAACTCGACCGCCTGCGCCAAGGAGCGCGTGGAGCCGTGGCAGTTGTTGGCCACACCCGAGCGCGAGTACGTGCGCGTCTCGTCATGCGCCGTGCGCAGGCCGAAGATGCCGCCCGTCTGGCGCAGGTAGCGCACCACCCACGCGGGCGTGGTCTTCTCGTCGTTCGCCAGCTTCGGGTTCATCACCTCGCGGAAGTGGCCGTGGGAGATGACCAGCGGGTAGTACGTGTTCGCCTGCGCCAGGGCGAAGGCGTCCTGCAGGCCCTTCTCCGACAGGTGCGCCACGTCGATGAGCATGCCCCGGCTCATCATCGCCTGCACCAGCGCCTTGCCGTCCGCGGTGAGGCCCTTGGTGTTGCGGCAGTTGCCGACCGCGTCGCGGTACACGTCGAAGCCGAGCGTCATCGTGTCGGTCGTCACGCCGCAATCGGTGTCCACGTGGCACGTCTCCAGGAACTGCGCGGCCTGGAAGATGGCGTTGTGCAGCGCCGCGCCGCCGAAGCGGTTGTCCAGCTGGTGCACGGGCTGGAGGGAGCGCACGCCCAGCGCGTGGAAGCGGTCCAGCTCCGTGCGCCAGTCCTTGGTGCCGAACAGCTTGCTCGTCTCGATGGAGAGCACCATGGCGAGCTTGCCGGAGGCGATGATGTTGCGCGCGTGCGAGGGCGTCAGGGCGATCTCCACCCAGTCGTTGCGCGCATCGAAGTCACGCGCCATCTGGAGCTGGAGCTCCACGTCCACCATCTCGTCGCACGGCCGCGAGATGTTCTGGTACGGCAACACCTTGCAGAGGAACTCGTTGCTGACCAGCGACACCATCACCAGCGACATGCCGCCCTGGTGCGCCTGCCGCAGCCATCCCTCCCACGACTGCTGATGGGCGATGGTGTCCCAGCGAGGCCACTGGGTGTTGACGGACATGCGGCCCAGGTGGATGCCGGTGTCGCCCTCGGTGCCCTCAATCTTGCCGATGAACTCCGAGCCCACCGCGCCGCCCAGGCCGAAGAGCGCCGCGAGCAGCGGGTTGCCGCCCAGGTTGATGCCTCCCGAGTTCGGGCACAGGTTGAGCAGGTTGCTCAAGTCCATGCGCACGCGGGCGTGGTCGCTCTCCGGAAGGCCGCCGTCACAGCTCGTCAGCGAGCCGGTGTGGCTGCCATGGAACCAGCCACCGCCGAAGGCCTCCTCCGCGAACATGTGGTGGTGCAGCTCCGCGAAGCCCGGGGCCGCCAGCGGCTGGGATTCGGACTCGGTCGCGGGCGCTTCGGACGGCGCCTCCTCCTGCACGGGACCGCAGGCGAGCCCCAGACACAGGCTCAAGGGAAGAAGGGCCAGGACACCCTGGCGTCGATGACGCGGGGACATGAACATAAGCGGGGGATTCCTTCTCGGGATGCGGGCGGATGGCTCCGCGGCCGCGGTGGTGAGGATACTCCTCGCTCGACGCGCATTTCGAGCCGCGTCCGTGCTGCTTGAAACATTCGGTGACAGTTGTCGCCGCCTTGCGTCATCGGCTTCGCGTGGTGGTGCGGTGGCGACCCGGCGCGGCGCGCGCGAGCAGCGGCGAGAGGGGTAGCGGTATCCTCTCGCGCCGCACCTGGGCCGCGTCCCGTCGGCCGGTGCGCCACGAGGACTCATGCACCTGGACGACTACACGCGATACGACGCGCTGGGGCTGGCGGAGCTGGTGCGTCAGAAGGAAGTCAGCCCCGACGAGCTGCTGCGCGCGGCGCTGGAGGCCATCGCCCGCGTCAATCCGAAGCTGAACGCGGTCATCGACGTCCGGGAAGCCGACGCGCGGGAGGCCTTGAAGCGGGGGGTGGCCGATGGGCCCTTCTGTGGAGTGCCCTTCCTCATCAAGGACCTGGTGGTGCACGCCGCGGGAATCCCCACGGAGCTCGGCAGCCGGCTGGCGCGTGGCCTGGTGCTCCCGCATGACACGGTGTTGATGGAGCGCTATCGCCGCTCCGGCATGGTGCTGATGGGGCGGACGAACACGCCGGAGTTCGGCAACAACGCGACCACGGAGCCGGTGACGTACGGCCCCACGCGCAACCCGTGGGACCTGTCGCGCAGCCCGGGTGGCTCGAGCGGCGGCTCGGCGGCGGCGGTGGCGTCGGGCATCGTGCCGGTGGCGCACGGCAACGATGGCGGCGGCTCGCTGCGCATCCCGGCCTCGCTGTGCGGTGTGTTCGGCTTGAAGCCCACGCGCGGGCGCGTCTCGGTGGGTCCGGACGGTGGCGACGCGGTCAACGGCCTGGGCATCGAGCATGTCATTACCCGCTCGGTGCGCGACAGCGCGGCGATGCTGGATGCCACGCAGGGCGCGGCGCCGGGTGACCCGTACTACGCGCCGCCGCCGGAGCGGCCGTTCCTGGAGGAGGTGCGTCGGGAGCCGGGGAAGCTGCGCATCGCGATTTCACGCAAGGCGGCGTCGGGCGTGCCGGTGCACCCGGACAACGTGGCGGCGGTGGAGGACGCGGCGAAGCTGTGCGCGTCGCTGGGGCACGACATCGTGGAGGCCGCGCCCGTCTACGACGACGCGGTCCTGGTGGAGGCCATGGTGTCGGTGTGGTGCGCGAGCAACGCGGCGTTGGCGGAGATGCTCGGCGGAGCGCTGGGGCGCACGCTGGGGCCGGACACGCTGGAGGCCACGACGTGGGCCGCCGTGGAGCACGGACGGCGTCTGCGCGCGCTGGACCTGCAGGCGGCGTTCGCGGTCTTCAACCAGGTGAGCCGCGCGGTGGGCGCGTTCTTCGTGGACCACGACGCACTGCTGACGCCCACCGTGGCCGTGCCGCCCTACCCGCTCGGCGTGCTGGACTCGAACAAGCCCATGGGCGCGGGCGAGTGGTACCGGCACGTCTTCACGCTGATTCCCTTCACGCCGCTCTTCAACGTGACGGGACAGCCGGCCATGTCCGTGCCCCTGCACTGGAACGCGCAGGGCCTGCCCATCGGCGTGCAGTTCGTCGGCCGCTTCGCGGAGGAGGCCACCCTGTTCCGGCTCGCGGGCCAGCTGGAGCACGCCCGCCCCTGGTCCGTGCGCAGGCCGCCCGTGCACGCGGCGCGGGACACCTCCGCCTCCTAAACCCAATGCCGTTCACTTTAGGGACGGACGCGACGTAGGGGGCCGAGGGAGCGTGCTCGACGGACCGGGCGAGGGCGTTTCCGTGGGTAGCTGCTCATCTTGATTTTCACCGCACGCGGATACTGTCTTT
>NZ_SRLW01000467.1:0-5351 GCF_006518215.1 Myxococcus sp. AB025B | reverse complement strand
GCCCAGCACCCCCACGCCCAGCACCGCGACCCAGCCCAGCCACACCCTCTCGCGAGGTGTCTGTTTCGAGAGCGCCTGGAGCAGCGCCTCCATCGAGGGATGACGGGCCTCGGGCTCACTCGCGAGCCCCTTCGCCACGGCCGCGCGCACGTGGCCTGGCAGTCGGGGCGGCTTCTTCACCGATGCGCCGTGCTTCGTCGGTTGTCCGGGCCGCTCGCCATACAGCGCTTCGTGCAGCGCGACGCAGAAGCTGTACTGGTCGCTCCTCGCGTCCACGGGCTGCCCGCGCCGCTGCTCGGGTGACATGTACGCGGGGGTTCCCAGCGCGGTGCCCTCGCGGGTGAGCGCGGTCTCCTCCGCGTCCACGCCGAGCGGCGCGGTGGTGAGGTCGCCCGTCGTGGGGTTCGACGCCGCTGGCTCCCCCCACCTCCTCGCGAGCCCGAAGTCCGTGACGCGTGGACGTCCGTCCCGGCCCACCAGCACGTTGGCGGGCTTGAAGTCCCGGTGCACCAGCCCTCGCTGATGCGCGGCCGCGAGCCCCAGGCCCGCCGCGTGGAACATCTCCAGCACCTCGCGCCAGGGACGCTCCTGCTCGCGCAGCCAGCCCGCGAGTGTCGGGCCCTCCACCCACTCCATCGCAAGGAAGTCCCGCCCCTCCGCGGAGCCGAGCTCGAAGATGGGCAACACATTGGGATGGGACAGGCGCGCCATCGCCTGCGCCTCGCGCAGCAGTCGGGCGCGGCTCTCCGTCTCGACACTCTCGCGCATGGGACGCAGCAGCTTCACCGCCACCTTGCGCCCCAGCCTCGGGTCCTCCGCCGCGTACACCACGCCCATGCCGCCCTCGCCCAGCAGTTCGCGCAGCACGTAGCTCCCCAGCTTCGTGCCCTCCGGCAATCGCTCTGCTGGGGACGGGCGTGCTCCCCGGGTCGACATCCCCTCCGAGTCTGGACGCGTGAGCGAGCCCGCGCCCGGTGAGGAGGCCTCGGCCGCGACCACCGCGACCAGGGCCCGACAGTCCTCACACGAGTCCAGGTGCGCCGCCACCTCCGGCACCCGCGCGCCCGACAGCACACCGCTCACGAAGCCGGCGAGCACGTTCTCGTCCGGGCACGCCTCGGGCATGGGAGAGGCCGGTGGGTTCATGGGCGCGTGTCACATCATCCCCGCTGCCCTCATTGGAGGGAAGGCAGCGGGTCCCTCGGGCTACTTCGCGGCCGCCTGCTCGGGGTCCGTCACCACCACGGCGTAGTCCCCCTGCTGCCCACCGCGCGTCCAGGTCAGCAGCCGCGTGGTGCCCGCCTCCAGCCCCGTGATTTCGAGCTTCCCGCCCCCCAGCGTCTTCACCTCCGCCGTCTCCCTGTTCCCCAGCGCCACGCGGGTCAGGTCCTTCACGGTGATGACGTGCTTGTCCCCCACCTTCAGCTCGATGCGCTCCTCCGCCAGCGCCGTCGTGCCCACCACCGTCAGCGCCACCAGGGCCAGCTTCTTCAGTGCGTTCCGCATGATTCGGGTCCTTTCAGGATGAGAGCGAGGCGTCCTCGCCTGCCTTCATCGGGGTGACACCGGCCACCAGGACGTGTTGCACGCAGGCCGCGAAAAAGTTCGCGGGGGGCTAACCGGGTTCCTTCAACAGCCCCAGGAGGCTCACGTCGAGCTGACTGTGCACCACCCGCATCAGGCTTCGCAGCTCGTCCGCGGACAGCTGGAGGCGCTCGGCCAGCCGCTCGCGCGCGCCCTCCAGCACCGTCCTCCGCGTCTGTGAAATCCAGCGCGACACCGTGGACTTGTGCGTCTGGTACATCGCGCCGATGCGCTCCAGGCTCACGCCCTCCACCACGTGCAGCCGCAGCACGGTGCGCTCGCGCGGGGACAGGCTCCCCAGCGCTCCCGCCAGGGCCTCGCGGAAGTCCTGCTGGTGGCGGCGGCGCAGGTAGTCGAGCTCGACGTCACCGCCCGCTCCGCCTCGCTCCACCCACGCGGAGCCCTCCGCCTCCGCGTCCTCCTCGGCCCTGGCGCGTCGGCCCTCCGCGCGCTGGAGGTTGAAGGCCGTGCGCACCACCGCCGCGCGCAGCCACGCGGCCAGCGGGCCCGTGCCCTGGTACTCGGCGATTCTCGGCTCGGCGTCACCCTGGGGGACGAGGAGCCGCTGACGCAATTGCTGGAGGACCTCCGCGGTGTCCAGGCCGCCACCTCGCACCCGCGTCAGCGCGCTGGCCGCACGAGGGAGCAGATGTCGCTCCAGCGCGGCGTGCGCGGTGGGCAGTCCTCGTGCACACGCGCAGGCCAGATAGAGGTCCGCCACGGGCAGCGCGGCGAGTGTCGCGGCGGGCTCGTCGCTGGGGCCCAGCCGGGTCGCGACGTGGCGCAGGAAGTCCTCTTCCGGAAGCATGACGTCCGGCCACGCCTGTCTCGCGATGGACAGCCAGGAGTCCAACAGCGCGTCGAGCCCGGGCACCTCCGCGTAGCACCGCGCCTGGGGCGGCAGGTGCTGGAGGAAGAGGTGGGAGCGACTCGGCTGCTTCGACATGCACGCCTCGGGATGAACACCCACCGGTGCGGTGGCTTTCCTTGTTACAGCGCGGGGCGCCTTTTCTACAGGCTCGCTCGGAGTCCTCGCGCGTCTCCATGCCTGACGGGCCTGCCTGGAGTCCGGGGGTGATGCTCGCCCGAAGACGGGCTTTCGCGCCATGGGCCAGTGTCTCCGATGAGCAGTGGATTCAACGCGGCCGTGCGCGCGCCTCGGCATGGGCCCTGCTTTCCCCCGCAGGGCATCCGTTCCGGAGGACAGGACGATGAGCGAGCACGCGCGGGCCCAGTTGAGAGCGTTGAAGGAATCCGCGCGGTCGTTGTTCCTCCAGGAACGGTATGGCGAGTGTGCACAGGAGCTGGAGCGCATCCTCCGCCTGGTGCCCAAGGACCCGAATGCGCGCGTGCAACACGCGGAGACGTGTCGTCGCGCGGGGAACCTGCGCGCGGCCATCGCCTCCTATCGGACAGCGGCGTCGCTGCTGCTCGCGCAGGGATGTGAGGCCCGGGCCCGCGCGGCCCTGCGCGCCGCGCTGGAGCTGGACCCTCGGGATGCGGAGCTGACCTCGGACTTCGCGCGGTTGGGACAGGCGCCGGTGCCTCCCTCGACGGCGCTGGAGGATGAGCGGCTCTATCGGGATGTGGCCGGGCTCGCCGTGGAGAAGGAGGCGCCTCGGGTGGAGTCGAGGACGCGCACGCCGCCGCCTCCTCCTCCCGCGTTCGTGTTGCGCGCGGCGGAGGAGGCTCGGGTCCGGGGACCGCTGCCTTCGGTTCCTTCCATCGCTCCGGTGAGCGTGCGCGCCCTGGTGGCGCCCAGCGCTCCGCCGGTGCCCGATGACGATGAGTCGTCTGTTCTCGACCTGGTCGACGAGGTGTCCATCGACATCGACGTGGAGCCCGTGGCGACGCCCGCGCCCACCACCGTGATGGGGATTCTGCTCGATGAGGTGCCTACCGCGGACTTCCTCGCGGAGCTGCTGGCGTCGACGCCCATCCAGCTACCCGCGTCACGGTCGCCGAAGTCGTCTCCTCCTGTTCCGGAGACACGGGCTCCCGAGGTCTCCTCGCCGCGTGGATATGAGCTCGCCCTCGTGGGGGAGCGGTTGCCCGTGCCCGTGCGCGGCGCGGCGCCCGCACAGACGATGACTTCGTTTCCTCCTCGGGGTGCCGTGGCGCCTCGGCAGGTCGAGGCTCCGCGGACTGTTCCCGCGCCTGTGACGCCTTCGCGCGGCTCGGCGCAGAACACGGGCGGCGCTGTTCGTGCTCCGTCCACGGAGCGGAATCAGGCGCGGCCGATGGGCGCGGGTACCGCTTCACGGCAGGCCGGTGCGCATTCGGCTCCCCAGGCTGCGTCCGCTCCGCGTCAGCCCGACGGTCACGGAAGCACGACGAAGGCCCCGCTCACGCTCGAGCCTCGGTGGACGCAGACGGGCACCGCGCCTCGCACGGCCGGGGCTCCCGACCCTTCATTCGTTCGGGCGAAGTCGCCCCCGACCGCGTCACCCGCGCAGGCGCTTCAGGCCACGGCACGGGTCTCGCCTCCGGCGCAGGCGCTGAGCGCGCGGGATTCTCGCGAGCCACAGAGGGTCGAGGTGAGCGCAAGCCTGTGGACCACGGGGGGACCGGTGACGGTGAATCCCGTGACGGCGTATCGACCCGAGCTGCGCTGGCTCAGTCCCAACGCGGTGGCGCTGAGGGTCTCGCCTCAGTCCCGCTGGGTCATCATCCGCTCCGAGGGTCCGTTGTCGTTGAGCCGCGCGGAGACCCTCGCGACCGAGTCACTCGAGGACTCCCGTCTGACCGCGTCGGACCTGGCCGTGTCCTCCGTAGCGCCCACGCGCTGACGCGGCCCCACGCCTGGTCGGACCTGGCCGCGACCTCCGTGAACTCCGTGGCGCCCATGCGCCGACGCGGCCTCACGCATGCTCGGACCTGGCCTTGACCTCCGTGGCGCCCATGCGCTGACGCGGCCTCACGCCTGTCGTGGACGCGTGCATGCACAGCCTCGCGCGGGCTCTCGCATCACGCATGCGGATGCGCACGCTCGCGACATCGCGGCTTCAGGTCCGCTCGCGCTCCACAAGTTCTCCACATCGGGCGGACCTGGACCTCGGCGCACTCCGGAGCCCCTTCACGAGTCGGACTCACTGGAGCACTCCACCGCCCGAGCTCCCGTCCCACCCCGAGTCCGCGCACAGCCGCGCCGGACCGCTCGAGCCCCACGGGCCCGAGCCTCCTGGCTCACCGTCACTGGACGCGGGGGAGGGCCTCACGTCCGGAGGCCCTGCCCGTCCCGCCTCACATCGGCACGGACTTCTTCGGGTCGAAGCGCTTCTTCTCGGGAGCCGGCTGCACCTGGACAGGCTGGACCTGCTCCGTCGGCGTGGCTTCCGGCTCGCGGCCCTCCACCGCCGCCTGCGCCTCCGCCTTCTCCTCCGACACCTGCGCCTTCACCGGCGCCTCGCAGTGCTCACCCTTCCGGTTCGGGTGGCAGTGCCGAATCCCATACACGTGGTGACAACCACACGCGTCCACCCGCTTCTTGGCGCAAATCGACGGATTGAACACCGGACCCGCCACCGTATCCGCCGGCACCGCCTGCAACGCCATCGCCAGGAAAACCCCGCCGAGGAAACCCATCACCCACCCCCTACCTGGATGGGAAATGGATGGGACTGGCGAGGGAATGCGGCAAGCCCCGAGCCGATCCAATCGCCACGCTTCGCACGCGAGCCGACTTTCGCTCGGACGTCCGCGTGTGCGCGCACCCGCCGCACCACCCCGCCAAGCTGCGTCCAGGACGTCCGCACGGCAACAACACC
>NZ_SRLW01000466.1:0-5353 GCF_006518215.1 Myxococcus sp. AB025B | reverse complement strand
GAGTGGGTGAGGACGAAGGGAGCGCCGGAGTCCTGGAGCATGAAGGCGAGGCGCTCGCGAGGGTAGGCGGAGTCGAGTGGGACGTAGGCGGCGCCGGCCTTGAGGATGGCGAGGAGGGCGACGAGGGCGTCGACGGAGCGCTCGAGGCAGAAGGCGACGCGGACTTCGGGCCCGACGCCGCGGGAGCGCAGCAGGTGCGCGAGCCGATTGGCGCGCTGGTTGAGGGCGGAGAAGGAGAGAGAGGCGTCGTCGTCGAGGACGGCGAGCGAGTCAGGCGTGAGGGTGGCCTGGGCCTCGAAGAGCTCGTGGAAGGCACCCTTCCAGGGCATCTCCCGGCGCGTCGAGTTCCAATCGACGAGCACGCGGCGGCGCTCCTCGGCGGACAGCATCGGCAGCTCGCCCACGAGCGTGTCGGGGGCGTTGATGGCCGCCTCCAGCAGCGTGTGCAGGTGCCCCACCCAACGCTCGATGGTCGCGTCGTCGAACAGGTCCACCCGGTAGCTGAGCCCACCGGCCAGCCCGTCCGGCGTCTGTGACAACGTGAGCGTGAGGTCGAACTTCGTCGTCTGGTGGTCCTGCGCGAACGGCTCCAGATGCAGCGGCGGACTGTCCTCGGTCGCGCTTGCCACGGTGCGGCTCGTGACGGGGATGTTCTGGAGCGACAGCATCACCTGGAAGAGCGGCGTGTGGCTCAGGCTGCGCTGGGGCTTCAGCTCCTCGACGAGCTTCTCGAAGGGCACATCCTGATGCTCGTAGGCCGCGAGCGTCGTGGCCCGGACCTGGGCGAGCAGCTCGCGGAATCGCAGGCCCGGACGGACCCGGCTGCGCAACACGAGGGTGTTCACGAAGAAGCCGATGAGCCCCTCGGTCTCCGTCCGCGTGCGGCCCGCGATGGGCGAGCCCACGGCGATGTCGTCCTGCCCCGAGTAGCGCGAGAGGAGGACCTGCCACACGGCGAGCAGCGCCATGAACGGCGTGGCGCCCTCCTGGCGGCAGAGGACGGCCAGTCGCTCGGTCAGCTCCCGCGACAACCGAACGGGACGCGAGGCCCCGCGCGGATTGCGGACGGGCGGACGCGGCTTGTCCGTCGGCAGCTCCAGCAGCGGCGGCAGCTCACCAAGCTGTTGCCTCCAGTAGGCGAGCTGCTGCTCCAGCACGTCGCCCTTCAGCCACGAGCGCTGCCACGCGGCGAAGTCCGCGTACTGGATGGGCAGCGGCGCGAGCCGCGCCTCGATGCCCGTGGAGAACGCCTCGTACAGGGACGCGAGCTCCTGGATGAGCACGCCCATCGACCAACCGTCCGAGACGGCATGGTGCAGGGTGACCAGCAGCACATGCTCCTCGGCGGCGAGGCGCAGCAACATGGCGCGCAGCACCGGACCTCGCGCCAGGTCGAACGGACGCTGGGCCTCCTCGGTGGCGAGGCGCACGGCGCGCTCCTCGCGCTCCTCGGTGGGCAGGATGCCCAGCTCGACGATGGGCAGCACGAACGCCCGTGCCGGATGGATGACCTGGATGGGCTCCCCGTCGCGCGCGAGGAACGTGGTGCGCAGGGACTCGTGGCGCTCGACGAGCGCGGTGAAGGCGCGCTCCAGCGCCGCGACGTTCAGCGCGCCGCGGAGTCTCAACGCCGAGGGGATGTTGTACGCGGAGCTGCCGGGCTCCAACTGGTCCACCAGCCACAGTCGCTGCTGCGCGAAGGACAGCGGCAGCTCCCCCGTCCGAGGCGCGGGCACCAACGGCGGCGCCTGCGTCCCGGACTCCCCCCTCACGGCCAGGATTCGCGTGGCCAGGGCGGAGATGGACGACGCCTCGAACAGGGCTCGCAGGGGCAGCTCGACCTCGAAGGCCCTCCGGACGCGCGAGACCACCTGCGTCGCGAGCAGCGAGTGTCCACCCAGCTCGAAGAAGTCGTCGGCGACGCTCACCTTGTCGAGCCGCAGGACGTCCGCCCAGATGGCCGCGAGCAGCTCCTCGGTGGGGTTTCGCGGAGCGACGAAGGTGGACGAGGCGAGGGTGTCGGGCGCCGGCAGGGCCTTTCTGTCGAGCTTCGCGTTGGCGGTCAGCGGGAAGGCCGCCAGCGGGATGAGGAACGACGGAAGCATGAACTCGGGCAGCCGCTGCTTGAGGAAGGCGCGCAGGGCTGCCGGGTCGACAGGCGAGGACGCGGTGAAGTACGCGGTGAGGCGCTTGTCCCCGGGCACGTCCTCGCGGACGAGCGCGAGGGCTCTGGTGATCGACGTGTACTCACGGAGCGCGGCTTCGACCTCCGCCAGCTCGATGCGGAAGCCACGCAGCTTCACCTGCGAGTCGGCGCGGCCCAGGAAGTCGAGGGTGCCATCCGCGCGCCAGCGGACCAGGTCGCCCGTGCGGTAGAGGCGCGCACCCGGCGACGCGGAGAAAGGGTCGGGGACGAACCGCTCGGCCGTGAGGTCCGGGCGGAGCAGGTAGCCGCGAGCGAGTCCCTCGCCACCGATGAAGAGCTCTCCGGTGACCCCCGGTGCCACGGGTTGGAGCGAGGCGTCGAGGACGAGGAGCCGCGTCCCCTGGATGGGCCGACCGATGGGCAGCGTGGCGCCGAGGTCCTCGGCGCGCGTGATGGCGAAGGTGGTGGCGAAGACGGTGGACTCGGTGGGGCCGTAGGCGTTGGTGACCTGCGCGCCCCAGGCCGTCAGCGCCTTGCGGACGTGGACCGGGGAGACCACGTCGCCGCCGGTGAGGACGTGCTGCACCGTGCTCAGCCCCGGGAGCCCCGCGTCCGCGAGCTGCGAGAACAGACCGCTGGTGGCCCACAGCGTGGACACGCCGTGCCTCGAGACGGCGAGCTCGATCTCCTCCAGCGACAGCGTGTGGGCCGGCGGCACCACGAGCCGAGCGCCGTGCAGCAGCGCGCCCCAGATTTCGAACGTCGAGGCGTCGAACGAGATGGGCGCGAGCAGGACATGGGTCTGCTCGGGGCCGAAGCGCGTGTACGTCGCGCCGACGAGCGTCCGCAGCACGCCAGCGTGAAGTGTCCCCACGCCCTTGGGCCTGCCGGTGGAGCCGGAGGTGAAGTCGACGTAGGCGAGCGACTCGGGGAGGGCCAGGGAGGGCAGCGGTCCAGCGGGCTGGGCGGAGGTGTCGACCTCCTCGAGGACCAGCGTGGTGACGCCTTCGTTCGGCAGCTTGGAGGCCAGCGCGCGTGACGTGAGGAGGAGACGCGGCTGGGTGTCCTCCATCATGGCGAGGAGCCGGTGCGACGGATAGGACGCGTCGAGCGGGACGTAGGCCGCGCCCGCCTTGACGATGGCGACGAGCGCGATGACCAGCTCGAAGGAGCGCTCCAGGGAGAGCGCGACGCGGTCATCGGTGGTGACGCCGTGGTGGAGCAGGAGCCGGGCGAGCTGGTTGGAGCGCTCGTCGAGCTGCCGGTAGGTGAGCGCCGTTTCGCCGAAGACCAGGGCGGGTGCGTCAGGCGCGAGCGCCACGGCGCGGGCGAAGGCCTCCGGAATCGTGGAGTCGACGGGAGCGCTCAGCGGCGCCGAGGCCCAGTCGACGAGGACCTGCTGGCGCTCGTCCTCCGTGAGCATGGTGTGCGCCGAGACCGGCGCGTCGAGGTTGTTGACGATGGCTTCGGCGAGGCGCTTGAAGTGACGCGCCATGCGCTCGGCGGTGGCGCGCTCGAACAGGTCGGTGTTGAAGCTGAGACCTCCGAAGAATCCCTCGGGGGACTCGACGAGGCTGAGCTGGAGCTCGAACTTCGAGGTCCCGCCGCTGATGTCCACCGGGCTCAGGGAGAGCTCATGCGTCTGGACACCCGAGGCCGGCGTGTTCTGGAGGACGAAGAGGACCTGGAACAGCGGGCTGCGACTCATGTCGCGCGTGGGCTGCAGCTCCTCGACGAGACGCTCGAAGGGGATGTCCTGGTGCGCGTAGGCCCCGAGCGCCGCCTCCTTCACCTGTCGCAGCAGGTGCGGGAAGGACGCGTGCGCGTCGACGCGGGAGCGCAGGACGAGCGTGTTGACGAAGAATCCGATGAGCCCCTCGAGCTCCGAGCGGTGACGACCCGCGATGGGGGAGCCGACTGCGATGTCATCCTGGCCCGAGTAGCGGGAGAGCAGGAGCTGCCACACGGCGAGCAGGGCCATGAAGGGTGTGGCCCCTTCCTGCTGACACAGGTTCTTGAGCTTCTCCGTGGTCGCGAGCGGAAGGGTGATGAGCGCCACATCGCCCGCGGACGTCTGGACGGCAGGACGCGGCTTGTCCAAGGGCAGCTCGAGCGTCGTGAGGTCCGCGAGCTGGTGACGCCAGTAGTCGATCTGAGCGTCGAGGACAGGGCCCTGGAGCCAGGAGCGCTGCCAGACGGAGAAGTCGGCGTACTGGATGGAGAGGGGAGCGAGGGGAGAAGGCTTGCCGTGAGAGAAGGCGTCGTAGAGGGCGGCGACCTCTTGGATGAGGACACCCATGGACCAACCGTCGGAGACGATGTGGTGCATGTTGAGGGCGAGGACGTGCTCGGTGTCGCTGAGCTCCAGGAGCTGGGCGCGGATGAGCGGACCCGTGGAGAGGTTGAAGGGCCGCTGGTACTCCTCGCGCAGCAGACGCTCGACCTCGGCGCCGCGGACCTCGGGCGCGAGAGCCCGGAGGTTCACGTGTGTCACCGGTAGCTCCGCGTGCGGAGCGATCACCTGCAGCGGCTGGTCATCCTTCTGGATGAAGGAGGTGCGCAGCGCTTCGTGGCGAGAGACGAGGGAGTCAAAGCTGAGCTGGAGAGCCTTCGCATCGAGTGGGCCGGAGAGGCGCACGAAGGAAGGCATGTTGTAGGTGGAGGAGCCGGGCTGGAGCTGGTCGATGAACCAGAGGCGCTGCTGGGCGAAGGAGAGGGGAAGAGGCCCGGTGCGAGGGACGGGGAGGATGGGAGGAGGTTGAGCGCCGAGGGCCTGGCGAGAAGCGGAAAGGATTCGCGAGGCGAGAGAGGCGACGGTGGGGGCCTCGAAGAGGGCCCGCAGAGGCAGCTCGACGCCGAAGGAGGAGCGGATGCGGGAGATGACCTGGGTGGCGAGGAGCGAGTGGCCACCGAGGGAGAAGAAGTTGTCGGTGACGCCGACGCGCTCCAGGCGGAGGACGGAGGAGAAGATGGAGGCGAGCTTGTCTTCGGAGGGGGTGCGAGGAGCGACGAAGGAGGAGTCGCCACGCAGGGAGTCGACGTCGGGGGCGGGGAGACGGTTGCGAGCGAGCTTCCCGGAGGGAGTCAGGGGCAGTGCCGCCAGGGAGACGAAGGCGGAGGGCACCATGTACTCGGGGAGGCGCTGGAGGAGGAAGGCGCGGAGGGCCTCTGCGTCAAGCGGAGCGTCGGAGGAGAGGACGACGTAGC
>NZ_SRLW01000465.1:0-5447 GCF_006518215.1 Myxococcus sp. AB025B | reverse complement strand
GTCAAAATGTGCTCGACCTCCGCTCCCTGGTGCTTTCCGAGCGCTGGGACGCCGCCATCGACCTCACGCTCGCCCCTCTGCGCGCTCAGGTCCACCGGGCTGCGTGCTCAGGATGAGAGCCAGACCCTTCGCGGACTGGCTCGTCTTCGGCACCACGGCGGCCACGCTCTTCGTCTACCGCGCCCGGGAGAAGCGGGGACAGGCGCCCCGCGTGTCCTATCGGGTGCCCGGCCATCCCCTCACGCCGCTGCTCTTCATCGCGGCGGCGCTCTACGTCGTGGTGGGCTCCACGGCGTCCAATCCCCTCAACGCGCTCAAGGGAACCCTCCTGCTCGGCGCGGGTGTCCCTGTCTTCCTGTACTGGCGCCGACGCAGGGAAGGACAAGCGAAGGCGCCAGCCGCCCAGGCCAGCGTGGTGGGCGGGCCCTGAGCCCAGGGGCCGCAGTGCTACTGCGGCGGCATCTGCCCCGGCTCCATGAAGGCCACCTCCCAGTGGTGGCCGTCCGGGTCGTAGAAGCTCCCGCCGTACATGAAGCCCAGATCCATGGCGTCCGCGGCCTTCGAGCCTCCGGACGACAAGGCAATCTTCACCATCTCGTCGACCTCGGCGCGGCTGTTGGCGGACAGCGCATACGTCCCCGCCGTGCTCTGCGTCGCGTCGTGCAGCGGCTTCTTGATGAACTCCTTGAAGCGCGCGTCCGTCAGCAACATCACGTACGCGTCCTCGCCCACCACCATGCAGGTGGCGCTGTCGTCGGTGAAGTCCTTGTTGAACTCGAAGCCCAGCTTCGTGAAGAAATCGACCGAGCGCTTCAGGTCCGCGACGGGCAGGTTGAGGAACAGCTTGCGGGGACGGCTGGGCTTCATGGGTATCTCCAGGGGTGGGATGAGGTTTCTACCCCTCTGACTGCCGACCCGGCCGGAAATCATCGGTCTATTTTCCCGGAGGATTTCGCCCCGTCAGCCACTCGAAGAGCCGTGTGCGCTGCCGGCCCCTCAGGCTCGTCATCACCGCGCGCTGCTCGAGGTGCCACTGCGTCCTCAACCGCTCCGCGGCCCGGGCCATCCACTCGGGGATGCGCGTGGGCTCGCAAGCCCCCAGCCCCAGCGTGTCGTTCTGGAGCCCCGTGCCATCCAGGTCGTAGACCGGGACATTCCCCCCCGGCTCCCCGTCCGAGTCCCAGGAGGACATGGAGAAGCCGAGCCAGTCCGGAGCCCGGCTGTCGACCGACAGGTGACAGTGGTGACGATAGGTCATCGACCGCTCGTCCCCCTCCTCCCCGCCCGTCGCGTACAGCTTGAACCAGAAGACGCCCGGCTCGCCGAAGCCCAGCGCCCGCGCCAGCTCCAGCGCCGGTGAGCGCGCGCGGCGCGCCTGGAGCACCCCCTCCATCCGCTCGAACAGGGCCTCCAGCGCCGGCGTGGAGCGCGCGTGGGTCCGCAGGTCCTGCAGCCGGTCCAGCTCCCACCCCTGGCGCTGCACCGCCCGCTCGACATGGGGGATGAGCGCGTCGAGCGAGGCCTCGGACGCGTCGATGGTCAACACCGCCAGC
This sequence comes from Myxococcus sp. AB025B, assembly GCF_006518215.1. Lineage (NCBI taxonomy): Bacteria > Pseudomonadati > Myxococcota > Myxococcia > Myxococcales > Myxococcaceae > Myxococcus > Myxococcus sp. AB025B. Next base: position 3,894 of record NZ_SRLW01000465.1, on the reverse strand, counting down.
ATGTCCCGAGAAACCTCCTCGCTGGCCACGACCACCGTCTGGAGGGACTGGAGCAACACCGGGTTCGCCGCCAGCCCCTGGAGCTTCGCCTTGCGCTGCCTCGAGCCCCAGCCATACGTCACGTCCAAATCCAACAACCCCTGGAGCGCCATCCGCCACGACTCGCGCAGGGCCTCATCCGAGCCCTCCAGGTCCACGCTCTCGCGCAGGAAGAACACCCCCGGACGCAGGTCGCCCGCGAGCCGCTCCAGCACCGCGCGGATGACCGGCGCGGGCAATTGCTGGCAGTGCCGCCCGAAGGCCCAGAAGGACGAGCGGCCCTCCGGAAGCAGGTGCAGCGCCGCCCCCGCGGCGAGCCCCGGGTCCACGTCCTCCGGAAGCTTCTTGAGCGCCTGGGTGAGGCGCTCCCAGTCCGGTTTCGGCGCTCCCAGCAACGCGGAGAGGTCCTCCGGCGCACGTCGTCGACTCATGCGCCCCGTCTACCAGACCGACACCCGGAAGCACATACACACCCCGGACGGGTCCGACGCGCCAGGAACACGCGAGGTTCCAGCCGCCGCCCCTCCTGTTCCGCCATTGCATCTGTATCCGGATAGACCCTTCCGCAATGACAGCCGTTGAAGGGGCCCGATGCGACGAACGTGTCGGACTGGCGGAATACCCTCGCCAGGCCATTCAACCAGGAGCGATGCATTGAAGCAGCGCAACAACATCATGAAGAGGATGCTCGTGGTGGGAGCGGTGAGCCTGTTCACCGCCTGCGCCGGTGAGCCGGGCGACGCGCCCACGCAGGTCATCCCCTCACGCACGGACAGCACGCTGACGCTGCTCATCGAGCGGGAAGGCGGACAGGGAGGCTTCGTCGAGGGCGCGGCCGAGCGCTTCAAGGTCTCCGCCTCCGGTGAGGTCTTCAAGTCGGTGAGCTGGAGCGCCACCTCCGGCGTCCTCGAGCCGGACTCGGAGCGGGTGACCTGGAAGCTGCCACCCAAGGGCGTCGCCACCCTGTCCGTCTCCGTGGAGACGGAGTCGGGCAAGAAGGCCCAGGGCGAGTTCCACTTCAACGTGGAGTCCACCACGGACACGCTCCTCGACACCGTCATCGACCCGGGCCCGGACGTGACGGGTGGCTTCTGTGAGCTGACGTTCGACACCGCCGGCCGGGGTCACATCGTCTACTTCAACGACACCCACCGCTCGCTCTGGTATGGCCTCTGGGACGGCACGTCGTGGACGACGGAGCAGATCGACGGCGCGGGCTTCAACAACGAGGGGAAGTTCACCTTCAAGCCCGTCATCGCCGTCGAGCCCGCCACCGGCACACCGCACGTCGCCTACCTCAAGGGCAACGGGGAGCCGGGACGAGGAGAGCTCATGCGCGTCGCGTATGCCACCCGCGTCGGCGGCACCTGGGTGCGCGAGGTGGTGGACGTGGCGGAGCGCACCAGCGCCGTCAACCTGTCCGTCACGCTCAACCCCACCCAGGGCCACCAGCCCGTCATCGCCTACGACGACAGCTCGTCGGGCGCGCGCATCACCGCCCGCACCGGCACCAACACGTGGAGCACGCCCCTGTTCCTCCAGGGCGCCATGACGAGCGAGGCCCTCTTCGACGCGGCGGGCACGCTCTACTTCACCAACCGGAACCTGCTGACCGCCGTCAAGGGCACCGTCGTGGAGACCTTCTCCCTGAACGGGCTCTCCTCCATCACCAGCTGGTCCTCCCTGGCGCTGACGCCGGACCAGCACCTGCTGGTGCTCGCCAACGGGACACCCACCGGAGCCTGGGGCAGCCTCTTCGACGTCACGCTCGGCACGCCCCTGTCCACCAGCACCGCGCGCACGTCCCAGGGGGACTACAACGCCGGCTCCAATGACCTGGCGTACAGCGCGGGCAAGCCCGTCATCGCCCAGCGCCATGGGACGACGCTGGAGCTCATCACCCCGGACGCCCGCGGCTTCTGGACATACACCCAGCTGGGCACCATCCAGGACGGCACCCGGCCCAGCATCGCCATCCGCCCCACGGATGGAACGCCGCATGTCTGTTTTCAGCGCAATGGCAAGGTGACCTTCCTGTAGCACCGGGTCTCGCGGACTCCAGTCCTCTCATCGGATTGGAGTCCGCGAATGCATCCTCGAACTTGCAAGGGCACGGGCCGTCCGGGCGAGACTGCCGCGCGACACCAACGGAGACATCCATGGGACTCGCGGAGCGCAAGGCGGCGAAGTCGTTCGAGGAGACGCAGTTTCCCCAGCTCGAGAAGCAGCTGGCCGAGGTCGCCGGCTTCAAGGTGCCGGTGAAGGTCGACTGGGCCAGCCTCTGCGCCGACGGCTACGCGGACATCTACGAGGAGGCGTGGACCAAGGTGTACTTCACGCCGCTCTTCCAGGCGCTCGAATCGCTGACGGAGGACGCGCTGGGCCGCGAGTTCGTCCAGGGCTCGCTCAAGCGCCTGGTCATCCAGAACGTCGCGGGCAACGTCTCCGGCTCCAGCTTCGCCTCGTTCGTCGACGGCGTGCTCACCCTGGACCACGAGCCCTGCACCAACCTGGACGACATCCATGACCGCCGAGAGGGCATCCAGCGCGCCCTGCAGTCCGAGCCGGAGCTGTCGCGCCCGGACGACCCGCTGGCGGCCTTCCTGGACATGAAGCCCCGGGGGCTGGAGACGACGCTCCAGGCGCTCCTGCGCATCGCCAGCCGTCGACAGGCGGGCATCCCCCTGCGCCCCCCGCGCGTGACGGTGTCGCTGCACAGCGGCACGTACTTCACGGGCACCGTCCGGGACATCCTCGAGGACTCGCGCGAGGGCCGCTCCCTGCTCTTGCAGGAGGAGCGGGACCGCGAAGCCAACGCGGTCATCGTCAACGTGAACCACATCGAGTGCGTCAGCGTGCTGGACGCGGGCGACCTGGGCTTCATCCGCGTCGACGACGCGCCCATCCCCTCCCCGCTCCAGCTGCGCCGCCAGCTGCACAAGGACAGCGAGAAGCTCGGCGCCCTCCTGGAGCGCCCCGTCCCCCTCGCGCTCACCCCGGGCTCGAGCGCCACCAGCGCCGAGGCCCTGCGCGCGCTCGCGTTCCTGGCCCCCCGGGTCCTCGAGGCGCTGGGCACGCTCGCCCGCGACGGAGAGGCCCGCCGCGCGCTGCACGAGAAGGTCCAGCGCGTCCACCTGCGCGCGGACACCACCGCCAGCGTGTCGCTCTCCAACGGCACCCTGGAGTTCGTCACCCCCCTGAAGCCCGCGGGCTGGCGCACCAGCGCCGAGCTCCAGCAGGAGCTGCCGCCCATCCTCTGAGCGAGGCATCCCCCGAGCGCGCGCCTCCTCCCCAGCGAGGGCGCGTGCCGGGGCCTCAGTCCGGACGCGAGGTCCGCCTCCCCCACGGCTCGTCCCCGCCGATGGGCACCTCGGTGTCATCCACGCTCAGCACCGTGGTGCGCGGCGCGCCGCACAAGCGCAGCTGCTGCTTCAGGAAGCCGAGCGCCTCCGGAACGCGCTCCTTCGGCACCGACACGTCGACGATGGCCACGCCGCCCCCGGCGCTCGCGCCCGTCACCGTCCCCAGCCCCACCGCCGCCAGCGCCTCCCGCAAGCGCGCCGCGATGCCCTCATGGCCTCCCAGCGGCACCTTCGCCAGGTCCTGGGAGTTGAGCATCACCTCGATGACCTGCAGTTCCATGGCGGCAACGGACGTGGAAGGTCCTACGGAAGCAGGGAAGCTCCCGCGCCCATGGTAGCCACGATACGGCGCCCGGACCGCCGATATTCACCGACAGTCCCATACAATTCCCCTCCTGGGATTTCCTTCCGACTCAAACCAACGCCCTGGCGCACCCCGCCAGCGGCCGCCCGTGAGAGCGGGTTCTCCTCTCGGGAGGCCCCCGAAGCCCTG
>NZ_SRLW01000464.1:0-5449 GCF_006518215.1 Myxococcus sp. AB025B | reverse complement strand
CGCCTACGGAGGCCCCACCACCGCCCAACGAGACGCCGCCGCCGAGCGCGAAGCCCGCGCCCCTGGTGGTGGGCATGTCCCTGTCCTCCACCACCAGCGCCGGAGGCTTCGCGGCCCCGGTGGGCAACACGCTCTACGGTCGCACCGCCGACAAGGCCAAGGCGCCGCAAGAGGTGAAGACCTACAGCGCGCCGAAGTACACGCCCATCTACCAGGTGGACCGTGAGCCGCAGCTCGCCAGCGAGGTGAAGGTCCCCTATCCCGAGGAGGCGCGCCGGCTGGGCGTCGAGGGCACGGTGACGCTGTCCATCACCATCGACCCGGAGGGCCGCGTGGTGAATGCGCGCGTGCTCAACGGGCCGGGGCATGGACTGGAGGAGGCCGCGCGCAACGCCATCCTCCGCTTCCGCTTCCGTCCCGCCTTCAAGGGCGGCGAGGCCGTGTCCACGGAGATGAAGTACGCCTATACCTTCCTGCTCGATTGAACCCCCGCTCCCGCTGGGAGAGGGCCGGAGCGAGGAGATGCATCGGTGGGCCTCATCCACATCCACGGCCCGGAACTGCCCGCCGACTCCTCCAGCACACCCTCACTCCGTCCCTTTGCCGGCGGGAGCCCACACCCCGTCTCCTCGTTTCCGCTCCTGAAAGACCTATGTCCTCGAATGTGAATGCCCGCGCCACGCTCGCCGCCGCCTCCCTGTGGGTGGCGACTCCGGTGCTCGCCCAGGCGCCCACGCCTCCGGGCGCGGAAGCCGCGGCCCAGCCCCAAATCACCAGGCCGCCCGCGCTGGTGCAGCCCGTGGAGGCCGTGTATCCGCCGGAGGCGCTCGCGCAGGGCCTCACCGCCTCGGTGCGCCTCATCATCACCATCGCCGAGGATGGCAGCGTCTCCGACGTGCAGCCCACCGAGCCCGCGGGCCACGGCTTCGACGAGGCCGCGCTCGCCGCCGTGCGCCAGTTCCGCTTCTCGCCCGCCGAGGTCGACGGCGTGCCCGCGCCCGTGCAGGTCGAGTACGTCTACCACTTCACCCTCACCGCGAAGGCCCCCGCCGAGAGCGCCGCCACCGAGGAGCCCGAGCAGCCCAAGGCCGTCCTCACCGGTCAGCTCATCTCGCGCGGCAGCCGCTCGCGCGTGGCCGGCGCCACCGTGCGCTGTGGCGACGAGGCGGAGGCGACCGAGGCCGTGTCGGACGCGGACGGCCGCTTCACCCTCGAGGTGCCCCCGGGGGAGTGCGCGGTGCGCGTCGTCGCCTCCGGCTACCAGCTCTACCAGACGAAGGAGACGCTGAAGGAGAACGAGACCACGGAGGTGAACTTCTACCTGGCCCCGGCCGGGAGCGCCTTCGAGACGGTGGTGCGCTCGGACCGCCCGAAGAAGGAGGTGGTCCGCCGCACGGTGACGCGCGAGGAGGCGCAGAAGACGCCGGGCACCTTCGGTGACCCCATCCGCGTCCTCCAGACGCTGCCCGGTGTCGCGCGCGCGCCGTTCATCTCGGGTGACCTGCTGGTGCGCGGCTCCAACCCGGGCCAGACGGCGACGCTGATGGACGGGGTGCGCATCCCCAACCTCTTCCACCTGCTCGGCGGCCCGTCGGTGGTGAACGCGGAGTTCATCGACTCGCTCGACTTCTTCCCGGGCGGCTACGGCAGCCAGTACGGCCGCGCGGTGGGCGGCGTGGTGGACGTGACGACGCGCAAGGGCGCGGCGGACACGGTGCACGGCTCGGTGAAGGTGGACCTGCTCGACGCGGGCTTCTTCCTCGAGGCGCCCATCACCGACGGCATCAGCGTGGCGGCGTCCGCCAGGCGCTCGTACATCGACACCATCCTCCCCGCGGTGCTGCCCAAGGACGAGGGCACCACGCTCTCCATCGTCCCGGTGTACTGGGACTACCAGCTCCGGCTGGACTTCGGCGCCCCGCGTGGCTCCACCCCGGAGCCCGGCGCGGCGCGCAGCACCGGCTACGTCATGGCCTTCGGCAGTGACGACAAGCTGCGCCTGGTCACCGGCGGCGAGGAATCCTCGGCGGACATCGAGCTGAACACGCACACGCGCTTCCACCGCGTGAAAGGCGACTGGACGTACCGCAAGGGCAACTTCAGCTCCGTCTTCACGCCGTACGTGGGCGTGGACTACTTCGACATCTCCTTCGGCAACTACATCGAGGACGACACCATCTACTCGCTGGGCGCGCGCGAGGTGATGGCCCTGGATGTCTCCTCGCTGCTCACCGTGCGCACGGGTCTGGACGTCTACTTCGACCACGTGAAGATCGATGTGCAGGCCCCCTCCGTGGGCGGCGCCGAGTACGTGCCCTTCCCGGGCTCGGACCCCGTCTCGGAGCTCATCTACGAGAAGCGCACCATCAACGGCTTCGACGGCGCGCTCTTCGCGGAGGCGGACCTGAAGCTCGGCCCCGTCACCGTCACGCCGGGCGTGCGCGGCAACTTCCAGAAGGTGGGCGGCACGCGCAACTTCCTGTTGGACCCGCGCCTGTGGGTCCGCTACGGGTTCAGCGAGCGCACCGCCTTCAAGGGCTCGCTCGGCCTCTACAGCCAGCCGGCGGACACCTTCCAGTTCGTCTTCGCTCCGTACGGCAACCCGCTGCTCGGCTACCAGCGCGCCTTCCAGTCCAGCCTCGGCGTGGAGCAGCGCATCTCCGACGTGTGGAACGTGGACGTCACGGGCTTCTTCAACCGCCGCTTCGAGAACGTGGTGTCCCCCGGCGACGTGCGCCCCTCGGACAACGGCAGCTTCGTCCAGGACCGCTTCGTCAACATGGGCATCGGCAAGGCGTACGGCGTGGAGCTCATGGTGAAGAAGGAGCGCGCCTCCGCCACCGACAAGTGGTACGGCTGGCTGTCGTACACACTCAGCCACGCCGAGGACGGCCGCGCGGGCCTCAAGCCCCGCGCCGAGAACCCGCTCGGGGATGACGGCCTGCCGGGCGTGGGCGAGGAGACGTACGGCCCCAGCCCCTGGGATCAGACGCACATCCTCACGCTGGTGGCCAACTACGTGCTCGGCAACGGCTGGGAGCTGGGCGGGCGCTTCCGCCTCACCACCGGCCGTCCGGTGACGCCGCTGGTGCACCCGCATGACATCTACAACTCGGACTCGAACAACTACTCGCCGTCGTACGGGCGCTATCTCTCCGGGCGGGCCTCGAGCTTCCATCAGCTCGACGTGCGCGTGGAGAAGGGCTGGCGCTTCGACAACTGGACGCTCGCGCTCTACCTGGACGTCCAGAACCTCTACAACGCGGAGAACGTCGAGTTCGTCTTCAACGACTACCGCTACCGCAAGGAGATGGAGATTCCCGGCATCCCCATCCTCCCCGTGCTGGGCGTGAAAGGGAGCTTCTGACCATGGGGACCTGGTTCAAGTGTGGCGGACTGTTGTTGATGGCGCTGGGCGCGGTGGCCTGCGTCGACCCGGATGACCACTCGTCCCATGTGCGCGACCTGCGCGTGCTGGGTATCGCCGTGGAGCGTCCGGAGCTGATGGCTCCGACGTGCGAGCCCACCGCGGAGGCGCTGGAGGTGCTCACCGAGCAGGTGTCCTATCGGGCGCTGCTGGTGGACCCTGCGGGACAGGGGCGCTCCATCGCCTACACGCTGACGGCCTGCGCGGACCCGGAGGACTCGCTCTGCGAGGACGCGTCGAAGCGCGTGGAGCTGGCGCGGGGCACGACGACGGCGGGCGAGCTGGTGCTGCCCATCCGGCCGGGCGCCTCGCAGCTCGCGGACGGGACGCTCTTGCTGGACGCGGTGCGCGAGGCGGACCCGTACCAGGGCTTCGGGGGCCTGCGCATGCCGCTGGTGCTGCACGTCACCGCGGGCGAGGAGGGCGTCTACGCGCAGAAGCTGATGGTCTTCACGTGTCCGCTGGTGCCGGGCATGGCGCCCAACCAGCAGCCTCGGCTGCAGGGGCTCACGCTGGACGACGCGGCGTGGGACGCGGAGGCGCTGCCCGAGCTCAAGGGGCAGGGGCCTTTCGTGGTGCGCGCCAACGACATCTCCGCGCTCGAGGAGTCGTACGTGGTGCCGGGGTTCCGCAAGGAGGCGGTGCAGCTCAAGGAGTCCTGGGCCATCACCTGGCACGCGACGTTGGGGAAGTTCTCCGTGGAGGAGACGGAGAGCGTGGAGTTCAACGGCCAGCCGGGCCGCCACCGCACGGAGTGGGAGCCGCCGGAGAAGGACGGGGTGGCACAGGAGGTCACCTTCTGGGCGGTGGTGCGAGACGGGCGGGGAGGCAGCTCCTGGCTCGTTCGTCGGGCGCGCTGGACGCCGTGACGTGGTAGCGGATGGCTCGCAAGGGGGCGGCCATCCGGGGTATGCCCGGTGCTCGCGCGAGGCCGGGCCGGAGCTGGAGCGGAAGTGGGACGCGGATGATGAGTGGGAGCACAGCGCGCCGGTGGGGACGCGTGGCCTGCGTGTTGGCCATGTGGGTGCTGGGGGCGTGGACGCGTGAGGCCCACGCGGCCCGTCGTGACGAGGCGCCCGACGCCGCGTTGCGCCGCTTCGCGCTCATCGCGGGCTCCAGCGAGGGCGGCCCGGGGCGCGAGCGCTTGCGCTACGCGGGCTCGGATGCCCTGGCGATGTCGCGGGTGCTGCAGGAGCTGGGCGGCGTGGCCTCGGCCGACCAGGTGCTGCTGCTGGAGGCGGACCGGGGCGCGTTGCTGGCCGCGCTCGAGCGGCTCGTGACGCTGGTGGAGGCCGCCGCGGTGCCGGGGCTCCGGCGCGAGCTGGTGGTGTACTACTCGGGCCACTCGGACGCGGACGGGCTGTTGCCGCGCGGCGAGCGCGTCTCCTACGACGATTTGCGCAAGCTGATGTCCCGCGTGCCGGTGGACGTGCGCATCGCCATCCTGGACTCGTGCGGCTCGGGCGCGCTCACGCGCTACAAGGGTGGGCTCAGGCGGCCCTCGTTCCTCACGGACGCGTCCGCGCAGGTGCGGGGGCATGCGTACCTGGCCTCCAGCTCCGCGGACGAGGTGGCGCAGGAGTCGGACACCATCGGCGCGTCGTTCTTCACGCACTTCCTGGTGACGGGGCTGCGCGGGGCGGCGGACACGTCCGGGGACGGGCGCGTCACGTTGCACGAGGCGTATCAGTTCGCGTTCCACGAGACGCTGGCGCGCACGGAGCGCTCGCAGGGGGGGCCGCAGCACGCCGCCTATGACATCCAGCTGGCGGGCAGTGGGGACCTGGTGATGACGGACCTGCGCGGCTCGAGCGCGCGCCTGGGGATTGCCGAGGAGGTGCACGGGCGGCTGTTCGTGCGCGACTGGGGCAACCAGCTGGTGGCCGAGCTGCGGAAGCCGCTGGGGCGCAGGCTGTCGTTGGGGTTGGAGCCGGGGCGCTACCACGTCACGTTGGAGCGTCCGTCGCAGCGCTTCGAGGCGGAGCTGGTGGTGGGGGTGAAGGGGGGCGCGGAGCTGCGGGT
>NZ_SRLW01000463.1:0-5467 GCF_006518215.1 Myxococcus sp. AB025B | reverse complement strand
ATTACCAGGCCATTCCCATGATGAAGGAGGAGCGCCTGCGGCCTCTCGTCGAGCGATTCTCCGAACTCCTTCACGGCCATCGAGTCTTCCAAGATGCGCTTGGCTTCATATGAGGGGATGGCTCAGGGCAAGGCCAGGAAGGGTGCGCTGCATGTGGACTGCTCCTTTCACGTCGGGAATCCAGCACTGTCGGGCCGCGGGCACGCACCTTGGGCCAACGCGTGGTCCGCGGTGCGCAGCGCGGCGCGGGTCCGTGCGACAGCGCACGAACGCCGATGAGGACGTGGGGCAGTCAACGCTGGGACTGTACGGGTGTCGGACCAGAGGTGTCGGGTGCCTCACTTCCCCGGCGTGAAGCTAGGCACCCCCCGACAGGTCGGCCCCGTGCGCACAGGCCCGCTCGCCCCCCGGCCCGACGGGCGCGAGGGACGTGCGGGGTGGCCCGCGTTCGCGAGCGACAGGCTCCTTCAACAGCGGCCTGCGTCGAGGGCGGGCCGCCTTCAGCGGTCGGCGTCGGAAGCGCTTCGAGGGCAAGAGCGCCTTCAGCAGCCGGCGTCGGGCGCGCTCGAACGCAGAGCGCCTTCAGCGGCCGGCGTCGGGTGTGCTCGCGGCGGGAGCGGCGGGCGGCTTGGGCTTGTCGCCGCCGGAGGCGGGCACGCTGGTGCCGGACAGCTCCGCCTCCTCCTGGAGGAACCTGCGCGCCAGCTCGTCCACCTCTTCGGGCTTCAAGCCCGTGAGCACCGCCGTCGCCGTCTTCGCGCGCGTCGCCAGCTCCGCCTCGCCGAGCGCGCCGTGGATGCGCGTGAGCGCCACGTGGATCTCCGGGTCGAACGGGTCCGACGCGAGCGCCTCCAGGTACGCCGTCTTCGACTTCGGGTAGTCCTTGCGGTGCAGGAGGATGCGGCCCAGGTGCACGTTGGTGGCGGGCGCGCCGGGGTGCACGCGCAGGCTGCCGCGCAGCACGCTCTCCGCCTCGTCCAGGCGCTTGAGCTCCAGGAGCGTCAGCGCGTACTTGTTGGAGACGGACTCGTACTTGTCGCCCACCAGCTTGTGCGCCTTGGCGTACTCCTCGGCGGCGGCCTTCACCCGGTTGCGCTCGCGCAACAGCTCCCCCAGGTGCGCGAACTTGCGCGCCGGCACCTCCTGCACCTCGTTGAAGTCGCCGAAGGAGATTTCACGGCCCTTCTTCTCGCCGTCCTCCTTCACCTTGCCCTTGGCGTCCTCCTTCAGCACCACGCGGTCGTCGCGCGGCACCAGCTCCATGGGGAAGGGCTGCTTCTTGATGTGGGCGAGCCAGGCCTTCTCGAACAGGCCGAACGGCATGCCCATGGCCGTCTCCACCGCCTTCTTGTCGGACTGGCCGGCCTTGAGCCCCTGCACCACGGCGCGCAGGCCCGCGGCGCCCTTGGACTGGTGCACGTAGTCGATGGCGTAGAACACCTCCGCGAACGCGGTGGCCGCGTCCTCCGCGGTGGGCAAGAGCGCGATGGACGGGTGCATCTTCTCGAACGGGATGAGCTTGTCCGCCTTCACGCGCTTGCCGAGCAGCGCCTGCGTGGAGGGCGTCATCGCCAGGCCCGCCTTGCCGCGCCAGCGCGACTCCAGGAACTTGGCCAGGCCCTCGTGCAACCAGATGGGCACCGTGTTGCGGCTCATCTGGCTGACGACGAGGTGGATGTACTCGTGCGCCAGCGTGTCCTGCCAGTCGTAGCCCTGCGCCACCGCCTTGGGGCTGGTCACCATCAGCTTGTTGAACTTGCAGATGGCGATGGTGCCGGTGGTGCGGATCTGCTTCTCGGTGAGCGTGCTGACCTTGGCCAGCTCGCGCGCGTTGTTCACCACCTCCACGCGAATCTTGCCGCCCGGAGGCGTCCAGCCCAGGTCCTCCGCCATGGCGCGGTGGATGGCCTCCAGCGTCTCCAGCGCGTACGGCACCAGCACCGCCTCCTTCCCCTTGGGGTAGAGGAAGATGAAGTGCTCGCTCTCCGCGCGCTGGTGGTTCTTGACGATGTCGCGCGTGTCCTTGGCCAGCCGCAGGTAGCTGCCCGGCTTGTCCTCGATGTTGGCGCCCTGGAGCAGGCCCACCGCGTCGTCGTAGCGGCCCTCCTCGAAGGCCACGCGGCCCTGGTAGTACTTCAGGGGCTCCACGTCGGCGGGAATCAGCGCCTCCACCTCGGACAGCTCGCGCCGGGCGCCCGGCACGTCCCAGTCATCCAGCGCCGACTCCACCTGGCCCAGGCGCGTCTTCACCTCGTCCTTGAGCGAGGACTCCTGCGCGAAGGCGGGCGTGGCCGCGCACAGGCCCAGCGCGAGCACCAGCGCTCCCCTGCGATTCATCCGGGCGTCCCTCACTTCACCAGCTCCTCGTAGTAGCGCTTCACCTGCTCGCGGTACTTCTCCGGCGCGCCCTGCTTCATCGCGTCCAGCAGGTCCTTGCGGAACTCCTTGGGCGCCTGGAAGGCGTCCTCGTCGGGCAGCTCCACCTGGTCCTTGGGGTCTCTTCCGGACTGGCCCTGCTTGCGTCCGCTCATGCCGCCCGGCAGCGGCAGTCCGCCCTTCCTGCCCTTCTGGCCCTGCTGCATCTGCTGCTGGAACTGCTTCAGGCCCTCGAGCGCCGCCTGCTGCTCGCCGTAGCCCCGGCCCGGGTCCTTGCCCTGCATGCGCTGGGCGGCCTCACCCATGCGCTGGCCCACGCCCTCCATCTGCTGCGCGGCCTCCTCGCCGAACAGGGGCGCGGTCTGCTCCATCTCCTCCATCTGCTGGCGCAGCCCCTGCGCGCGCTGCTCCAGCTGCTGCTGCTGCTGGGCGAGCTGCTGCAACTGCTGCTTCTCCTGCTGGGACAGCTGCGAGCCGGGAGGCGGGAAGAGGTTCTGGAGCTGGCGGTTGACGTCCTGCACGTTGCGCGCGTCGCGGTCCAGGCGCTGGGCCAGCTCCGAGGACTGCTGGCGCACCTCGGGCGGATTGCCGAACATCTCGTCGAGCTGCTTCTGCTGCTCGCCCATGCCGGCCAGCTGTCGGGCGGCGTCCTCGGCGCGGGCGGCGGCCTCGGCGGCCAGGTCGAAGTCGTTCACCTTCAGCGCGTTCTCCACGTTGGACAGCTCCGACTGGGCCTCCTCCAGCGGGCGCGCGGCGCGGCTGTTGAGGTGCTCGGGGTTGAGCTTGTCGTAGCTCTGCTGGGCCTGCTGCACCTTGCGCAAGAGCTCGTCCTTGATGGCCTCGCCGCGCTGGGAGAGCTTCTCCTTGTTCTGCGCCCGGGCCTGGTCGCGCAGCTGGCGCGTCTGCTCCGCCACGCGCTGCTGCTCGTCGACGGTGCCCTTGAGCTCCTCCATGAACTTGCCGAACTTCTCGGCCAGCTCCGGGTACTGCTCGCCGCCGAACTCCTCGTTGGCGTCGTCCAGGCCCTTGAGCATCTCGTCCATCTGCATGCCCAGTTCCTGCAGCTTCGCGAGCGCCTCGTCCGTCTTGCCCTCGCGCATCAGCTTCTCGACGTCGTCCAGGGCGGACTGCAGGTCCTGCTCCTTCATCATCTCCGACAGGGCCTCGGCGTTGAGGTGCTCGTCGCGGATGCCCTTGCGCATCTCCGCCATGCGCTGCATCAGCTCCTGGATGCGCGCCTTGAGCTGTTGAATCTGCTCCATCACCGCCTGGCGCGCGGCCTCGTCCGGGTTGGCCTTGAAGTCCTCGATGAGGCGCGACAGCTCGCGGCGCTCGCCGGCCAGCTGCCTGGCCATCTCCTGCAGCGCCTCCAGCTTCTGCCGGTCCAGCAGCGCCTCCAGGTAGAGGATGTCCTTCTCCAGCTCGGTAATCTCCTCCGTCACCACGGCGGTGAGGCGGTTGCCGGTGCCCCAGTCCTCGCCGCGCGAGCGCTGGGTGCGCAGGAACAGGCGGCGGAAGTCCGCGGTGCCGTTGATGTGGCTGCCCAGCGACTCGGAGATGTTGGCCAGCGCGGAGACCAGCTCGGTGGGGACATCGCGCTCGCGCGACAGCGTCTGCGCCAGGGTGCGCATGTCGGTGATGAGCTGCTGGCCGCTGGTGTCCACCGCGCCCGCGGCGGCGATGGCCTGCGCGTCCTTCTGCTTCGCGCGGTCAGGCCCCTCCAGGCGGTCCGCCAGGTGGTCCACCATGCGGCCCCAGAGCTGCTCGGCCTTCTCCAGCGCGGCGCGGTGGTGCTCGGCGGCGGAGTAGATGCGCAGCACGTGCGTGCGGCTGACGCCCTTCTTGGGGCCCTCCACCGCGTCGTTGTCCTGCGCCTCCACGAAGTACGTAATCCGGTCACCCGCGTCGACCTTGAGCGAGCCCAGGTCCCACGTGTACGTGTCGCGGCTCCGCCGGCCGTCCTCGCGTCGGAGCGGCACGCGCGTGTCCTGCTGCGCGCCGGGCGTGCGGAAGACGAGCGACAGGCCGGACAGGCCGTAGTCGTCGGTGGCCTCGTACTTGAGCGTCACCTTCTGGCCGGGGTCCACCTCCAGCTCCGCGGCGGGCGTCAAGAGCGACACCTGCGGCGCCTTGTCCGCCTCCACGGTGAGGGGGATGTCGGGGCCCACGGCGATGGGCTTCTCGCGCGTGCCGTAGAAGGCGAAGCGGTAGTGGCCGCCCTGCTTCGCGACGAAGGTGCCCGTCAAATCCCGGTTGCCCGTCACCTGGAGGGGCAGGGCCTCGCCGTTGATGACCAGCTCCGCGCGCTCCACGGGGCGGTCCGAGCGCGTCTTGATTTGAATCTCCGTGCCGGCCGGGGCGCTCACCGCGCCGTCGGTGCCGGGGACGGTGCGCTGGGACAGGCCGGTGTACGCGGGGTAGCGGTACGTCAGCTCGATGTCGCCGGTAATCGGCTCCACCTGGGCCTTGGCCTCGGGTGTCTTCGCGGTGTCGAGCACGCGCTTGACGCCCGCGGCCCACTTCTCGCCGAACAGGCCCATCACCAGCGCGAGCAGCAGCAGCACGCCGCAGGCGGCCAGGGCGGTGCGCTGTGCGGGGCGCGAGTCGACGACGGAGCGCGCGTCCACGGTGCGCACGCGCGTGTCCATCTGCTGGAGGAAGGCCTGGGCCAGCTCGGGCGAGCCGTTGGCGTGCGCGCCGTCCTCGCGCATCAGCTCCACGGCGGCGAGCACGTCCAGGGACAGCTCCGGGCGGCGCTCACCGACGAGCCGCGCGGTGAGCGTGTCATCCCCCACGCGGCGGCGCGCGAGCCACAGCCCGAAGACACACGCCAGCGCCACGCCCACCGGCAGCGCCAGGCCCAGCAGGCTGCCGCCCAGGCGCGGCGCCCACAGACCCAGCAGGCCTCCGCCCACCCACAAGACGCACGCGGCCAGGAACCCCAGCGCGGTGCCCTGCAGCCACAGGTAGCGCCGCTGGCGCTGGCGCACGGAGGCCAGGAGCGCCCGGACCCCTTCGCCTCGCGAGCGCCGGCCCCTCGACGCGGGGGCGGACGGAGGGGCCGGCGCTCGCGAGGCGAAGGGGTCCGGGC
>NZ_SRLW01000462.1:0-5480 GCF_006518215.1 Myxococcus sp. AB025B | reverse complement strand
GCCCCAGACCGGCCCCACCGTGTGGATGACGTGGCGGGCGGGCAACCGGTAGCCGCGGGTCAGCTTCGCCTGGCCCGTGGGGCAGCCATGCAGCAGGCGGCACTCGGCCAACAGCTCCGGCCCGGCCGCGCGGTGGATGGCGCCGTCCACGCCACCTCCGCCCAACAGCGCGCTGTTCGCCGCGTTGACGATGGCGTCCGCGTCGACGCGGGTGATGTCACCTCGGATGAGCTCCAGGGTCATGGCCTCTCCTCTTGCCACGGGTGGGCCACGGACGACGCCTCCGGCGACCGCGCCTGACTCGAGGCGCGGCGGGCCGGGACCGCGGGTCCTCAGCGCGGCGAGGCGTTGCGAGGCGCCGACTTGCGCGTGCTCGACACGGGCTTGCGCGCCTTGGGGAAGGTACGCGTCACCGTGCCGGGGCGGCGGGCCTCGGCGGCGGCGCGGGCCTTCTCCTCGGCGGCGCGGGCGGCGGCGGCCTTCACCGCGAGCTGCTCGGCCTGGAGCGCCCAGCGCCGACGCAGCAAATCCCGCAGGCCCTCCTTCTGGAGGTCCACCTGCGCCTGATGCAGCCGGTAGTGCAGGTCCTCGCGCAGGGTGCCGCGCGCGAGCGCCGCGTCCGCCGCGCCCGACACGCCCACCACCACCTTGGGCCGCTCCTCCTGCATCTGCAGGCAGCGCAGGATGAGCCCCTGCGCCTCGCGCCCCAGCTTCACCGCGTCCGGGATGAACACCACGCCGTTGCGCTGGCGGAGCGCGTTGGCCAGGTCCGCGGCCTGCCGCACCTCCACCAGCTCCACGTCGAAGCTGCGCGCGGCCTCCTGGGCCCAGCTGCGTCGCTCCTCCTCCGTGCCTCCGTGGATGATGAGCGAGGCACGATTGCAGACGAGCTCTTCTTCTCGGTAACCGCTGAGCGTCACCGGCAAACCCCCTGCTGCCTGAAGCGTGGAGGCCGGATTCTAACGCCCCCTCGGGTCCTCCATTCAACGCCCCGGGTATCCTGGCAGGTGGGGCTCGAAGCGACCCACCTGAAAGCCCTTTCATGTGTACCTGGGTGACAGCTGTCTCGGGGCTGTCACGAGGCGGGCACCACCATGACGGGGCGACGGCAGCGCGCCACCAGCTCCCGGGCCACCACGACGGGCAGCGCGTCCGGGGCCTGGGAGGTCACGCCCGACGTGCCCAGGCACACCAGGTCCACGCCCTCGCGCTCCGTGGCCTGGCAGATGGCCAGCGCGACGTCCTCGCCGGACACGCCCTCCACGCTCCAGCGCAGCGCCCGCGCGCCCTCGTCCCGGGGGACCAGGTCCCACAGCCGCTGGAGCGTCGCCTCGTGCTCGCGCGGGGGCTCGGGCAGCACGCCGGAGTGGTCCATGAAGCCCGTCTCGCCGAAGCGTCGACGGTGCACGTGCAGCAGGTGCACCCGGCCGCCCGGCCCCACCATCGAGCGCGCCTGGGTGATGGCGCGCAGGCACGCGTCGGAGAAGTCCACCGGCACCAGCACGCTCCTGGGAGGCTGCGCGCGACGGGGCTCGCGCAGCGTGTCCGGCACGCACACCACCGCCTGCTCCGCGTTGCGCAGCACGCCCGCGGACACCGAGCCGTGCCACCAGCGCTTCACCGGCCCCTGCGCGCGCATGCCCACGACGACCAGGTCCGCGCCGCGCGAGAGCGCCACATGCAGCAGGTGGTCCGCCGACCGCCCGAAGCCCGGCTCCAGCACCACCTCCACGCTCCCCTCGCCGAGCAGGTCGCCCACCTGCTCGCGCACCTCGCGCAGCAGCACCGTCTGCACGGCGGGGTCCAGCGCCTCCATGTCCCGCAGGCCGGGCTCCAGCACCTCCACGTGCACCGGCGTGTGGATGCCCAGCCGCTCGCGCGCCTCCAGGGGCGAGCACACGTACGTGGCCAGCACGTCGCACGGCCCCACCCGGCGCAGCTCGCGCAGGAAGCCCACCGCCGCGTCGGCCGTGGGGGACAGCGGATCCACGCCCACCACCACGAGCAGCCGCCTGCGTCCGCGCATCCAGTCCACCAGCGCGTCCGCGCGGCGCACCGACAGCACCGGTCCACAGCCGTGTCGGGCCAGCCGCTCGGGCAGCGAGGCGCGCCGCCACGCCGACGTGCGCCAGCCCTCCGCCGCGGCCACCACCCAGCGCGAGTGCCTGCACTCCTCGTCGGCGAGCACCGCCTCGGTATCCGAGCGCACCCGGCAGCTCACCCGGCCCGGCGGCAGGTGCAGCCGCTCCGCCTGGGCCTCCAGGTCACGCTGGGCCTCCCGGCGCACGGCGTCGGTGAGGGGCTCGCCGTCCATCACGCCCACGAGCAACAGCGGCTCCCCCAGCCGCGTCGCCAGCGCCGCGGCGACCTCCACTTCGCGGGACTCCCGCGCCATCAGCGGGCTCGCACAGACGATGGCCATGGCCGCCCTCCTCGGAAGGGATGGCCGAGACTCCATCCCCTGGAGGACAGATGCGCACGCCGCGCGCGGACGGGGCCCCCTCGCCGGACGGGGAGGAGCGCGGGGACCACCGCACGCCTGCTCCCCTCACACCGCGCGGACGCCTGCCCGGACGGCTACTTCACCTCCGGCCGAGGGTGGCCGTCGTGGTTGGTGTGGTCCTGCTCCTCGCCGTTGCCGCCCCGGTCATCGCTCTTGCCGAACGTGGCGAGGAACACCTGGCTGCCGTTGCTGGTGTAGCGGTAGTGCCGGCCCCACGGGTCCAGGGGCAGCGCGGGCAGGTACCTGGGGACGAGCAGCGGCTCCAGGTCCGCCTCCTCCGGCAGCACGTTGCCGTCCGCGTGGTAGCGGTTCAGGGCGTCCTCCAGCACCGCCAGGTCCTGATGGATGCGCTCCGCGTGCACCGCCTTCGAGCGCGTCAGCGCCCCCACCAGCACCGCCCCGACGAGCGCGACGGCGAACACCAGCCCCACCCAGAGGACGGGGGAGCGGCGAGAGGGCGGAGGGTGGGCATCGGAGGCAGGCGCTGTCATACCCCCACCCTACCCGTTGAGACGCCCCGGGGCGCGAAAGACTTCGCGTGGGGCCCGGCGGCTAGAGGGCGCGGTAGAGCGGCACGGGCTGCTGCTTGCCCTTCAGGCGCACGGGAGGCAGGTCCTCGAAGGCCGTCTCCCGGGCGTCCACCAGGTCCCGGGTGCGCTCGCCCACCAGGATTTCCCCGGGGCCGGCCAGGGCACACAGGCGCGCGGCGACATTCACCGCGTCGCCGATGCAGGTGTACTCCGAGCGCACGGTGCTGCCGATGTTGCCCGCGACGACGACGCCGGAGTTGATGCCCACGCCCAGCTCGAGCACCAGCGGATGGCCCTCGCGCCCGTTGGCGGCCCACTCGGCCTCCGCCTCCACGCGCAGGTCCGTCATCGCGTCCATCATCATCTTCGAGCACTGGAGGGCACGCAGCGCGTCGTCCGTGCGCGCCACCGGGGCGCCGAACACGGCCATCAGCCCGTCGCCGAGGAACTTGTCCAGCGTGCCGCCGCACGTCAGCACCGCGTCGGACAGCCGGCCCAGCACCTGGTTGAGGACACCAACGACCTGCTCGGGAGGCAGGCTCTCCGCCAGGCCCGTGAAGTTGCGGATGTCCGCGAACAGCAGGGTGACTTCGCGCTTCTCGCCGGTGAGCACCACGCCGTCGGCGCTCTTGAGGATTTCATCCACCACGGCCGCGGAGGTGTAGCGCGCGAACAGCTTGCGCATGCGCTCCGTCTCGCCGGTGCGGCGCACGACGCTCTCGATGCGCGCGGCGAGCTCGTCCATGGACGCGGACTTGTTGACGTAGTCGTCCGCGCCGGCGCGCAGGCCGCGCACCTTCTCCGCCTCGCGGTCGTTCGCGGTGAGGATGATGACGGGCAGCCCGCGGGTGGGGCCCTCCTTGAGGCGGCGGCACAGCTCCACGCCGTCCAGGCCGGGCATCTCCAAATCACTCAGGACAATGGCGGGCTGAAGGCGGCTCATGCCTTCGAGGGCCTCGAACGGGTCCTGGAAGCAGAGCACCTCGTAGCCCAGGGCGACGAGCCCCTCCTGCACGAAGGCGCAGGCGAGCGGGCTGTCATCGACGACGACGACGCGGCGGCGCCCGTCGATGAAGGGGCGGGGGTTCTCCTGGCGTCCGGCGATGCGGTTCTGCAGGCCCAGGGCCTCGTAGATCTGCTTGTAGGTGCAGTGGCCCAGCTCCACGAGGATTTCGCCCAGCTTGCGGCCATCGCGGCGCTGGCGGGCGAGCGCCTCCTCGAGTTGAGCGAGCGTCACGTACTTGAGGCCCACGAGCAGCTCGCCCAGCGCGGGCTGGGAGGGGCCCTTGTCGTGGTGCAGGCCCAGGGCCTCGCCGAGCGCGTCCTGAATCTGCTCCCGGGTGACATAGCCGAGGGAGATGAGGGCCTCGCCCACGCGCTGACCGGTGAGGGCCTGGAGGGCCAGGGCCTCCTGCACCTGCATGGGCGTGACGATGCCCAGCTTGAGCAACAGGTCACCGAAGAGGGGGCTGGATGCGCTCATGTGGGGGCGGCCTTCCGCGTCCAGGAAGCCAGGGACGCAAGGACCGCAGCGTATCCGACCTGCCCCCGGTCCGGGAGGACTCCCACCACCGTGACCAGGACCCTCACATCCGGAGCGGGCGAGGCATCCAGGACCCGCCCGTGTCGACGCTCAGCGCGGGGCGCCGCCCGGCAACGGCAGTTCCACGGTGAAGGTGGAGCCCCGGCCGGGCTGGCTCTCCACGCGGATGCCGCCGCCGTGGGCCTCGACGATGCGCTTGGTAATCCAGAGCCCCAGCCCCAGGCCCTTGAAGTGCTGCGCGGACTCGGTGCGCTCGAAGCGCTCGAAGATGCGCTCCTGGTCCTCCTGCGCCACGCCGATGCCCTCGTCGCGCACCGCGAGCGCCGCCACCAGCCCCCGCGCCTCCACCTGCACCGTCACCGGCCGCCCCGCGCCGTACTTGGCCGCGTTCGACAACAGGTTCACCAGCACCTGCTCCAACCGCAGCTTGTCCCAGTGCCCCAGCACCTCCACGTCCGCCACCAGCCGCACCTCGCTGCCCGCGCGCGCCAGCTCCTCCGACATCCGCGACACCAGCTCGCGCGTGAGCGCCGCCAGGTCCAGCTCCTCCCGGTTGAGGCTCAGCCGTCCCGCGCTGATGCGCGACACATCCAACAAATCGTCGATGAGCAACCCCAGCCGCTGCCCCGCCCGCGCCGCCTTCTCCGCCCGCTCCGCCAGCCCGCTCGCCGCCATCGCGTCCTTCGCCATCCGCGCCAGCAGGTGGATCTGCAGCTGCAACGCGTTGAGCGGCGACTTCAGCTCGTGCCCCGCCACCGACAACAGCTCGTCACGCGCCTTCACCGCCTGCGTCGCCGCGCCGTACAGCCGCGCGTCCTCGATGGCCAGCGCCGCCCGCGCCGCCAGGCTCTCCAACAGCGCCCGCTCCTCCGCCGTGTACTCGCGCCCCCGCGCCTCGCGGATG
>NZ_SRLW01000461.1:0-5482 GCF_006518215.1 Myxococcus sp. AB025B | reverse complement strand
CCCCCGCCACGCTCGGCTCGCCCGACTGTCTCGCCCTGGAGCGGGCCCTGGACGCCGCCCTGCGCGCCCCCGAGGTCCCCAGCGTCCTGGACGATGCCCGGGCGCGCCTGAAGGCCTGCGCCCAGCCCACCGCGCGCGCCTGCGAGCTGGGGCCGGCCCTGAATGCCCGGGCCCCGTTCAGCCAGGGAGTGGACACTCCGCTGCGGGGCCTCCTGGCCTCGCTGTGCGAGCAGTGCCCGGGCCGGGTGAACCCCTGCGCGCAGCGCGTGGGGCAGGCCCTGCTGGACGCCACCGTGGGCCGCGCGCCGGAGGTCCCGGAGCTGCTGTGGAACCTGGAGCACGCGGGGCAGGGCACGGCGGGGGCCTGCGACACGCTCGTCCGGTTGGGGCTGGCCCCGGCCGCGCAGGCGGACATCACCCTGCCCCCGACGGTGCTCCCGCTGCTGGAGGGCCTGGCGCCCCGCTGCCACGGAGCCGGGCACCTCCCCCTGTCCGTGTTGCGCGCGGCGGCACTCCAGCAGGGGGACAAGGTGCCCACGCTCCGGACGCTCGTCAGCGCGCCGCGCGTGGAGACCGAGCCGGTGAAGCCGGATCAGCTCACCGGCGCCCAGCCCGGCTTCCAGGCCTTCGACGGGGACGAGAACACGCGCGTCGCGGTGAGCAACGCCGCGAAGACCTCACGCTGGGCGGCGGATGGGGCGCTGCGCGCGGGCTACGCGCCCACGCTCAAGCACCTGGTGGGCGTGCGCGTCCGGGCGAAGGGCGCGGGCACGCTGCGCGCCATCGTGCGCACCCCGAAGGGCGTGGGGCTCAGTGACCCGGAGGGAGGCTTCTCGTTCGTGAACCCCACGGTGTGCCGCTACCAGGGCACGGGCGCGTGGGAGAGCTGCGTGCTGACCGTGCCGCAGGTGGACGTGGACGCGGTCAGCGTGTTCCCCGAGAGCGCGGACGGCCAGCTCGCGGAGCTGGAGATACTCGGCGCCCGGTGAGCGGCGCCGGGGCGGCCTCAGGCGACGAGGCCGCGCTCCTTGGCGAGCTGGAAGATGGGCGCCGCGTCCTTCTTCAGGACGGTGCTCACGTCCTTGACGATGGACTCGCCCGACTTCGCCACCGACAGGAAGTTGTCGAAGGTGCGGGTGAGGATGAGCACGCCGGAGATGATGACCCGCTGGAGGTTGTGCTGCAGGTCCGTGCCCTCGTAGATGAGCCACGCCTGCTCGACACACTTCTTGCGCGCGTCCACCAGGAAGTTGTTGAGGATGGTGCGCTCGTTCGCGTCGGGCACCTTGGACTTCGGGCTCACGGAGCCGATGTAGATGAGGCGCGTGTTGAGGCTCGTCGCCGCCTCTTCCATCTGAGCCAGGATCGCCGCGACGTCCTCCTTGGTCGGAGGATTCTGCCAGCGGGAGAAGATGACTCGGTCGATGAGCTCTGCCTTGTACGTGGTGGGGCCGTTCACGATGCCTCCGGTGAGGCGGACGGTTTCGATGCCACGAAGCGCCCGGCCGGCGTTCTCCACTGCGCCGCGCGTCTGGATGTGTAGCAGGAACACTCCTTTCATTGAAGAGAGTCACTGCTGGGGGCGCGCACCTCTTCGTCGCAGTGCGACTGTGAGGATGCAGCCGTGACGGACAAATCCCGCTGGGTCGACGCTGACACGTCCGGAATTCGGGGGCTGATACGTGGAATGTCCGGACAGCCCCGCGTGGATTTCACGTGAAGTGTGACGGCCTCATCTCGTGTCGCTGGAGACCTGGGGTGCCGCGCGACGAGCGAGCACGGCCTTCACGTCCTCGAGCGAGAGCCCCAGGGGCTTGATGGCGACGAGCAGGTGGTAGAGCAGGTCGGCGGCCTCCTCCACGGCGCGGCTCGCGTCCGCGTCCGCGCAGGCGGTGACCAGCTCCGCGGCTTCTTCCCCCAGCTTCTTGAGGCGCAGGTTCCTGTCGCCGAGCAGGCGTCGCGTGTAGCCGGGCTTCTCGTCTCGCGCCGGGGCGTGTGAAGCGCGCTCGGTGAGCGTGGCGTCGAGCGCGGCGAGCGCATCCCAGCGACCGGTGCCGAAGCAGGTCTCCTCGCCGGTGTGACAGGCGGGGCCGGCCTTGTGGACGCGGGCGAGCACCGCGTCCCTGTCGCAGTCCGCGGACAGCGAGACGACGCGTTGGGTGTTCCCGCTGGTGGCGCCCTTGTGCCAGAGGCCTCGCGAGCGGGAGCGGTAGTGCATCTCGCCGGTGGCGAGTGTGTGCTCCAGGGCCTCGCGGTCCGCGTGCGCGACCATCAGCACGTCGCCCGTGGCCGCGTCCTGGGTCACCACCGTGACGAGCCCGTTGCCCTTGGTGAAGTCGAGTGTGTCCAGGTCCAGCATCAGGGGGTCCTCGTCGCGCCCAGGCGCTCGCGGGAGAGTCGGGCCAGCGCCGCGTTGGTGGCGATGCCGTTGCCGCCGAAGGCGGTGCGCTGGCCGGTCCAGTCGGTGAAGACGCCGCCGGCTTCCTCGATGATGGGCTGGAGCGCGGCCGCGTCCCAGGGCGAGAGCAGCTCGTCCACCATCACCTCCGCGCGCCCCGTGGCGACGAGCAGGTAGCCGTAACAGTCACCCCAGGTGCGCGACACGGCCGCGTCACGTGTGAAGCGGCGCCAGGCCTCGCCTCGTTCGGGGAACTGGGAGAAGCGCTCGTCGGTGGAGAGGACCACCGCGCGGGCGAGGTCGGATTGTCCGGAGACGCGGGCGCGCTGGCCGTTCCAGAAGCAGCCTTCTCCTGGAGCGGCGACGAGCAGCTCGCCCACCGCGGGGAAGTACGCGGCCCCCACGAGGATGCGCTCCCCTTCCGCCAGTGCGACGAGCGTGCCCCACAGCGGCACTCCGCGGATGAAGCTCTTGGTGCCGTCGATGGGGTCGAGAATCCAGCGACGCTTCGCGCCGGGGCGTGTCTCACCGAACTCCTCGCCGAGGATGCCGTCCTCGGGGAAGCGCGTCTCAAGCCACTCGCGTGCCGTCTGCTCCGCGGTGCGGTCCGCCACGGTGACGGGTGTGCCGTCGCTCTTGGTGTCCACCGCGATGCCTCCCCGGAAGAATTTGAGCGCGACGTCACCCGCCGAGCGCGCGACCTCCGCCGCCGCCTGCATCAGTCCCTGGGTCGTCATCTCATGCTCCTGTTGCCCACCGTGTTCGTCCGAAGCGACCGGAGGGGCTTGAGCGAAGCACCGCCGCTGGCAGGCACCCCTCGGGGCTCGGGCTCGCGCGTCGCACCGTGAAGAGTCCGAGTCATTTCGTGCCCCCGTGCTCCGCGGCGCGACCGGGTGATGATGTTCCTCGATGCGGGCGCGATGTCGCGAAGACATCGCGCCTCGGACACGCGCATCGCGCAGCGAAAGGTCCGGGTCATGGCGTGCTCCGAATCGGCAGGCCGCTCGAACGCAGGAGCGACTTGATGGCGCCCACCGTCGTGAGCCCATCGTGGAGGATGCCCGCCACCAGCGCCGCGTCCGCGCCACCTCGCGTGAGCCCGTCCCTCACGTGCTCCGCGCTGCCCGCGCCACCCGAGGCGATGACGGGCACGGCGACCGCGTCCACCACCCTCCGGGTCAGCTCCAGGTCGTAGCCCGAACGCGCGCCGTCCTGGTCGATGCTCGTGAGCAGCACCTCCCCTGCCCCACGCGCCACGCACACCTGGGCCCAGGTCACCGCGTCCAGCTCGGTCGGCCTTCGCCCTCCATGCGTGTAGACGCGGTAGCGCTCCCCCTCCTTGCGAGCATCGATGCTCGCCACCACGCACTGGGCTCCGAAGCGCTCGGCGCACTCGGTCAGCAGCTCAGGCCGAGCCACCGCCGCCGAGTTGATGCTCACCTTGTCCGCTCCCGCGCGCAGCGCCCGGCCCACGTCCTCCACCGTGCGCACACCGCCGCCCACCGTCAGCGGAATGAACAACTGCTCCGCCGTGCGCCGCACCAAATCCCAGAGCGTCTCGCGCTCCTCTTCGCTCGCGGAGATGTCGAGGAACGTCACCTCGTCCGCGCCTTCCTGCTCGTAGCGCAGCGCCAGCTCCACCGGGTCGCCGACGTCGCGAAGCCCCTCGAAGCGGACCCCCTTCACCACCCGGCCGCCCTTCACGTCCAGACAGACGATGAGTCGTCGCGTGAGCATCACGTCACCTCCAGGGCCACGGAGCCCTTCATGCTGAACACCGTGCCGCCATCCACCATCGCGTCCCGCAGCGCGAGCCCCAGCGCCTTGAACGCGGCCTCCGTCACGTGGTGACGGTCCTTCCCACGCAGCACCCGCAGGTGCAGCGTCACCTTCGCGTGCTCGCAGAACGAGCGCATCCAGTGCTCGTACAGCCGGTTCTTCAGCGGCCCCTCGTAGAAGAAGCGTCCCCCCGCATCCAGGCATGCCTGCACCAGCGCGTCGTCCATGGGAATGGTCCGCTCCGCGAAGCGCGCCGCCGTCGCGGGAATCACCCGCTGCACCGCCGTCCCCAGCGTGATCGCCACGTCCTCCATCAGGTGGTGCTTGAGGTCACCCCGCGCATGCAGCTTCAAGTCGAGCCCCGCGTAGCGCCCGAAGGTGGAGAGCATGTGGTCGAAGAACACGAGCCCCGTGTCCACCTGCGTCGCCCCGCGACCGAGCGACACCTCCACGCGCACCTGCGTCTCCTTCGTCTCCCGAGTGACCAGGGTCATTCCGCGAACTCCCGCGCGACTTCGCGCGCATCCAGCCGTCCCGTGTACAGCGCCATGCCGATGACCGCTCCGTACGCCCCCGCCGAGGCCAGCGCCCGCAGGTCGTCCATCGTCGTCACGCCCCCAGACGCGTAGAGCCGATGACGAGTGCGCTCCACCACCTCGCGCATCAGGGACAGGTCCACGCCCTCCAGCTGTCCTTCCTTGTGCACCGCCGTCACCAACAGCCCACCGAGCGCCAGGGGCTCCAGCACCGCGAGGACCTGGTCCAGCGTCCTGCCACTCCCCGCCGTCCAGCCTCGCGTCACCACCCGAGCGTTGGAGCCACGCCCCAGCGCCGCGTCCAGGTCGACGACGTGAAAGGAACGGAAGCCGAAGCCACGCCAGTGCCGAAGCGCGTCGAGCGGGTCATCCACTCGCACCCGCTCCGCGTCATACGAGCCTCCGACGAGCTGCACACAGGCCCCCTCGCGCAGGTCGATGGCTGGGATGGCCCTCATGAGCGCACCTCACGGAGGAACGCCCGCACGAAGGCCACACCCGAGGCCGACGACTTCTCCGGGTGGAACTGCACACCCACCACCTTCCCTCGGCGCACCGCCGCGGCAAAGCGGTCCTCCTCGTGCGTCGTCCACGCGGTGACGAGCGACGGGTCCGCCACCCGGCACACGTAGCTGTGCGCGTAGTACACGGTGTCCAGCTTCGCTCCGGACAACGTGCTGTCCTCGTCCACCTGGTTCCAGCCGATATGCGGCACCCGCCGGGCCGCCAGTCGCTGCACGTGGCCCGCGAAGTAGCCCAGCCCCTTCCC
>NZ_SRLW01000460.1:0-5565 GCF_006518215.1 Myxococcus sp. AB025B | reverse complement strand
GGGCTGGAGGGCGGGCGGGTGGTGCTGGAGTACGCGGCGCAGGTGGAGCCGCGCTCGCCGGAGGGCTCCGAGGTGGAGGTGGGCAGCGCGCGCTACCGCCACGAGGTGACGCTGGCGTTCAGCCCGCTGAAGGCGACGCTGCAGCAGCCCAAGGGCGCGGCGGTGACGCTGTCGGGCGGCGGGTACGCGGACCACACGCGGTCCACCATTCCCCCGGGGAAGCTGGCGCGGCGGTGGGTGCGCTTCCGGGCGCTGCGCGACGGTGGCGAGCGGATGGTGTTGCTCGCGCGCGAGGGACAGGACGGTGAGTTCGGCCCGGTGTACTCGTGGACGGAGGGTGGCGCGCCGAGCGCGATGGAGTCGTTCACGCTCAGCCGCGAGGGCGCGAAGGAGCGCAGCGTTTGGACGGTGGACGTGTTCGGCGGCGATGGCGCGAAGGCCATGGTGCTGAAGTCCACGTCGCTCCTGCAGCGCAGCGCGCCCGTGGAGGAGCTGGGCATGCTGGGTGGACTCATCAAGCCGGTGGTGGGCTCGCCGGTGACGTACCTGCACCGGGCGGTGCTGGAGCGCTCGGGGAAGACGCCGGTGGCGGGGCTGATGGAAGTGACGCTCGAGGGTGATTTGTGAGCGTGTCGTTGTTGCGGGACGTGCACCACGTGCCGGGGGTTCGCGGCTGGGTGCGCAAGCAGGTGCTGCGCTCGGTGGCGCGCTGCGTGGAGTGGACCACGAAGCTGCCGGGTCAGGGCCTCAACGTGTCACAGGTGAACGAGTGGCTGCACGTGGGCGGCTCGGTGTCGCCGTCGCGGTACGCGGAGCTCAAGGCGCGCGGAATCACGGCGGTGATTGATTTGCGCGCGGAGCGGGTGGACGACGCGAAGGCGCTGGCGGCGCTGGGCATCGAGCTGCTCAACCTGCCGGTGACGGACCGGTATCCGCCGACGGTGGAGCAGCTGATGCAGGGCGTGGAGTGGGCGCTGCCGCGGCTGGAGAAGGGCGGGCACCTGTATGCGCACTGCGAGCACGGTGTCGGGCGTGGGCCGCTGATGGGATTGGCGGTGATGGTGGCGAAGGGCTGGGAGGCGCCGGATGCGTACCGCGCGCTGAGGAAGGCCCGGTGGCAGTGCACGTTGAATGACCGGCAGCTTGGCGGCCTCGCGGACTTCGTCACCGCATGGGTGGCCCGTCGGTCCGGGCGCGCGGCGTAGCGTCGGCTCGTGGTGCTCGCCGTTCAACGGTGGGCGCGGCGTGGTTTCGAGACCTCGACTCCTGACGAAGGTAGGGCCTTCCACGAACGGACACTCGTGGTGGCGGGGACTGCGTTCCGCGGCTGCGGGCTCCTACGTTGGAGGTGTGCGCGGCGGGTGGCGCGGCCCCTGTGCGCCGGGCGCGTGCTCCGCCCACTGGAGACCTCTCGTCATGTTGGGACTGTTCACCGATGACGTGCGTCGGAATCCCTTCGCGCTGTACGCCGAGCTGCGTGAGCGCTCGCCGCTGTTGCACGAGCCGCGAGCGGACCTGTGGATTCTGTTCGACTACGACAGCGTGAAGCGGGCGCTGCAGGACCACGAGGTGTTCAGCTCCATCGTGACGACGGTGACGGGGCGGACACCGGACTGGCTGTTGTTCTCGGACCCGCCCCGGCACACGAAGCTGCGCGGAATCATCATGCGCGCGTTCACGCCGCGCTCCATCGCGAACCTGGAGCCGCATGTGCGAGAGCTGTCGCGTGGGTTGCTTGAGCCACTGGTGAGGCGTGGGGAGATGGACGTGGTGGCGGAGTATTCGAGTCAGCTTCCGACAATGGTCATCGCGGAGATGATTGGGATTCCGGTGGAGGACCGGGCGCGGCTCCTCGGGTGGGGGGACATCATCCAGAAGCTCAGCCACACCATCTCCGAGGGAGAGGAGGCGGATCGGGCACGGGCGGAGAACGCGGCGATGCGCGACGAGATGCGGGCGTATCTCTCGACCATCCTGGAGGAGCGTCGGAGGGAGCCGAGGGATGACCTGCTGACGCGGCTGGTGGAGGCGGAGGTGGATGGGGAGCGGTTGGACGAGAAGGAGATACTGGGCTTCTTCCAGTTGCTGCTCGCGGCGGGGACGGAGACGACGACGGACCTCATCGACAACGCGCTCTTGTGTTTCCTCGAGTACCCGGACCAGTTGGCGCGACTGAGGAGGCAGCCGGAGCTGTTGGGCTCGGCCATCGAGGAGGTGCTGCGATTCCGGTCGCCGGCGCAGTCGATGTATCGGTCGACGAAGCGGGCGGTGGAGCTGAACGGGCGGGTGATTCCGGCGGGGAAGTTCGTGTTGCCGATGATTGGCTCGGCGAACCGGGACCCGCGGCACTTCGAGGAGCCGGAGCGGTTCGACATCGGCAGGGAGCCGAATCCGCACCTCGCCTTCGGACACGGCATCCACTTCTGCCTGGGCGCGGCGCTCTCGCGGATGGAGGCGAGGGTGGCGCTCACGGACCTGCTGGAGATGATGGGTGACTTCAGGCTCGCGAGCGATGCGCCGTGGGAGCCACGACAAGCCCTCCACATCCACGGCCCCAAGCGACTGCCACTGCGCTTCGAGCCGGGGGCGCGGCGCTGAAACAGGGCAGCCCGAGACGATCCGGAAGCGCTATGAAGGGCGAATGAGTGCTCGACCTGCCTGGCACCTGAGCCTGTGGTGTTACATCCTGGTCTTGCTTCAGGCGGGCTGCGGAGCCACCACCGTCAATCTTCGTGACTGGGGGAGCATCCACGTCACGACGGACGAAGACACTGCGGGGGCATTCCTGCCCGACGAAGCAGCCGATGGCACAGGCCGGGCCGAATTCGAGCAGCCGGAGGCGTACTGCACCTCACGAACCGATACTGCGTGCGAGAGCGCGGGTATGAGACCGCCGCTTCGGCGAGGGCCCGGAGCACGCCCGTGGCGACGCCCTCCTCTGCTCACCCCGACGCCGACACCGCAACAGAGTCAGCTCCAGGCGCATCGGCTGGCGAACCTTCAAGTCGTCCAGCAGGCACGACAGCTCTATGCCCAGCGGCTCAAGGAAGCCCAGGCCCGCTATCCGAATAGCGCCGGATTCCAGGAGCACCATCTGGTCCCACTGTATCTGGGCGGCGCCAAATCAGGTGCGACCTACCGACTGCCGACCGCGTACCACAAAGCCATCACCCAGGCCTTTCGCGAGCGCTGGGCCTATGGTCACGAGCGACCTGCTCCGGACAAGCTCCAGCTCCTCCTGGTCCAGGTCTACTCCCAGCATCCCATTCCCCAGCTCATCGGACTGCAGCCCTAGCTCATGCGCGAAACCATCGAGCTCCGTGTCGAGGAAGCCGAAGCATCGCGGCTCTTCCGCGGTGATGAGGGTGTCGTGCTGCCGAGTGGCACGGTGCGCAAGCTGACGCTCCCCACGGATGATGAGCGCATTCCACGCATCCGTGAACTCGACCGCGCCCTGCGACAGCAGGGCAAGTTGTTCTTCTCGGGCTGGCGCCTCCTGCGCCACTACACGCCCAAGGAGCTGAAGTCCGCCGAGTTGCTCGAGCTGCGCCTGGATGCGGTCTTCGAGCCCTCCGGTGAGGAGTGCGGCACTCACTACGACGAGTCCACCGCCTGCGCGCTCTGCGGAGCAGGCGCCAGACAGGTCACGGACCTGCACCTCGACCCGCGCCGGATTCCCCAGCGCGCGGACCTCGCGCGAACCCTCGCCCACGAGTGGGTCATCTCCGCTCGGCTCGCGGACCTCTGGCGAGCGCATGGAATCACAGGCGCGGACTTCCGCCCCATCCGGCGCGCAGGCCCGAAAGCCGAACCCGTGAAGGAGTGGCACCAGCTCGTCGTGACAGCTCGTCCCCTGGACCTCCTGCCTGCGACTCGCACGGGCAATGACCCGTTCGACCTCGACGAGGACAACGCGCAACGTTGCCCCAAAGGCCACGTCGTCGGCCTGAACGTCCTCTCCGAGCTGTCCCTCCGACGCGGAGACCACGACGGCAGCGACCTGACCTGCACCCGTCAGCACGTGGGCATGCGTAGCGGAGTCCTGCGCCCTCACCCGCTCCTGCTCATGTCCCCGAAGCTGCACGCGCTCCTGGAGGAGCAGAAGGTGAAGCGCCTGGACCTCCAGGTCGCCCACCTCGCGTAGCCACTACCAGCGCCGCTCCGGCTCCATCGCCGTGGGCCGGCGCTTGTCCGTGGGCGTCATCGGTGTCGGGGGCGCGCAGCGACACACTTCACAGCCCCGGTCGCGGTCCATGGAACACTCCGTGCCCGTGATGCACGAGAGATTCCGCGACTCCTCACAGCGCGTGTCGCCCTTCTTCTCCTCACGCTGGCCCCCGTGGGAACACCCCACCAGGGCCACCGCCATCGACACCGCCGCGAAACACCCGAGCGCCTCGCCTCGCATCATCACGCTGCCCTCCTGAGCTACGCCCCCGGCGCGGGCTCCTCCGCCGTCGCGCCGTGCTTGCGCCGCCAGCGCTCCACCAGCAGCAACAGCGACGGGAACCCCAACAGCACAATCACCAGGTTCAACCCGAACCCCAGATTCGCCAGGTCGCCAATCGAGTTCAACCCCGGGTGCTTCGCCAACACCAGCGCCACGAAGCCAATCGCGCTCGTCAGCAAGCCGCCGGTAATCGCCCGCCCCGTCTCCGCGTACACGGAGATGAAGTCCGCCCCCGGCTCACCCAACCGCTGCACCAGGTGCACGCCCGCGTCCACCGTGGTCCCCACCAGCACCGGCAGCACCATGATGTTCAGGTAGTTGAACTGCAAATCCAACAGCGCCATCAGCCCCACCAGCCCCGCCACCGACAAGAGCGTGGGCACCATGCAGATGAGCGCCGTGCGCAGCTTCCCCAACGTGAGCCACATCGCCGCCAGCACGCTCAGCACCGCCGCCGCCAGGATGCGCGGACCCTCGCGCGACACCATGTCCAGGATGTCCGCCAGGATGAGCGCCTCACCCGCCGCCGACACCTGACTGCCGTCCGGCATCTGCAGCCCGCGCACCTCCTTGGAGAAGCGCCGCGTCCCCTCACCGTCCGACAGGCTCACCCCGCCGCCCGCGTACACCAGCACCACGCCGCCCGTGCTCCCATCCAGGCTCTCGAACTGGTGACGCACGCTCGCCGGCAGCTCCGCCTGCGTGAAGGGCTTCGCCTTCGACATGTTCAACGCCCGCGCCAGCGCCACCCGCGTGTCCTCCGGCAGCCGCTCCGGATCCAACTTCTCCAGCCGCGCCCGGATGGCCTCCAGCACCGCCTGCTTCTCCGGCTGCTGCCGGGGCACCAGGTCCTCCAGCGCCCCCACGAAGTCGATGGTGGACTCCTTGCCCCGAGCCGCCTTGCGCGCCTCGAGCTGCCGCACCACCTCGCGCTCCATGTCCTGCGAGTCCGTCAGCACCACCACCGGCGTCTGCGAGTAGCCCAGGATGTTGTTCACCTTCTGGTCCAGCACCGCCGACGCCTGCTTGTAGTCCTCCAACGTGCGCGAGTCGTAGTTGAACGAGATGCGGTACGCCTGCGAGATGAGCACCACCACGCCCACCCCAATCACCAC
>NZ_SRLW01000045.1:0-43637 GCF_006518215.1 Myxococcus sp. AB025B | reverse complement strand
GACGACCGCCGCTACCTCGATATGTCCCTGCTGAAGTCAAACTCAGACACCGCTGCATGACCCCGCCAAGGAGCATTCCTCCCCCGAACCCCCTCCGAACCAACTACACACGATTCGGGACTTGACCCATGAACTCGGACTCGGCCCGGTTCACCGCGACGAAGAACTCGCGGTAGAGCCCGCGCGGCTCGCTCGCGCCACGATGGAACCACCGGGAGAGGGTCTGCTCGTCGACGCCCACGAGGCCCGCTGCCGCTCGACGGAAGAGGCCGGACCTCAAGTGGTCGCAGATCTGCTGCTGAAGCTCAGGGGTGAGTTTGGTCGGTCGCGCCACCCCATCTAAATGCGTGCGGTTTCGCGGGCTTTTTCATGGGAGCGCCCAACAAAACGCAGCGGCCCAGCAGTTTTCCCAAAAATTTCTGAAAAGTGGTGCGCGCCGAGCAAGCCAGAATCCGGCCCACGAAATGAAATCCGAGCCGGGGGGAGCCGACCCAGATCTTCTCTGCGCACATACGCGCACCCCAGACTGCCGCCGGAGAGCTGAACCTAAGAGACTCAGGGGTTAATCGTGAGGCGCAGGAGCTTCATGACCGCTCACTCGCCACCCCATTCGCCGCTTAGAGTCTATCGTCGGCCTTAGTCTTCACTACCACGCCATGACTCCACCTCCCCCAATCGCACCTGCCCGACCATCTGATCTCCTACGGCGGCCTCAACGGTTCGAGGAGTGCGCTCTTTGCCGCTCTAGGTTCACAAAGGCCCAGCCCCGAACCGCAGACCACGTCATTCCTTCAGCGTTCTTCAACGACCCACCACCCAACAATCTACCAACGTGGGGTGTCTGTTCTCTTTGCCAAAAAGAGCTTTCACCACGAGAGGAGCGCCTCCGGAACCTATTCGTAGCCGCTCATTCACGTCACCCTCATGAGATTGTGTCCGTTACAGAGCGCGCCAAGCGAAGTAAGCAGCAACCGCTTCGTGAGAGAATGGATTATGCGGCCACAGACTCCGGGCTGTTCGTCCGAGTCCCGATTGCAGTTCCCGACCAGAAAGACCTTGATGCGGTCTTTCGCAAAATGGCGTGGGGACTATTTACCTGGAAGCACAACCGGCTTCCTCCCCTGTCTTGCCCAATCGTTGTCCGACACATGTCCGCCGATGCATTTGACTTCTGGAGCGACGCATTGGACCTACCAGTCCAGTGGTTTGGGCCAGAGGTCGCCTGGAAATCAGTCTCCGACGAACAGATGAATATTGGGGTGTGGCTCTTCATGCTGCACGGCGCAGTCCCCGTTGGTGTTTGGTGCGGTGACGCAGTCTTTAACCCTAACATTCCACCAGCAAGTGCCATTGCCCTTCGCCCAGACCGATAAAGCGCCCAGCGACCGGGCGGTCACACTACTCCTCTTGGATGACTATGATCTCCCGCAGCTCCCCCAGGGCCCGCGCCAGCATCCTGTCGACGCGACTCTTCGGCGCGCCCCATGCCTCGGCAACGGAGCGCACCGACTGCGCGGGGCGGTTGATGCCGAAGACGCGGGACACCAGCTCTCGCTGCTGCGGAGCCAACTGCCGCACGGCCTCGAACACGAGGGCTCGCGACTCAGCGGCCAGCAGCATCGCCTCGGGCGTCTCGTCGTCGCCATCACGCCCCGAGCGCGCGTAGAGTGCGGCTTCCAGCTCGTCGAACAACTCCTCGTGGCCTGGAGAGCCGTCCGAGAAATGAGACGGTGTGTCCATGCGATGGATTCGAATCGTGTTGCGCTCGGCATCACGCACTGAACCCGCCGTGCGGCCCTTGTGCGCGCCATCGCTCGGATGCACGTCGCTCGCGTGGAGTCGCGCGTACTGCTCACACGCGGTCCGAGCGGGTCAAGTCCCGAATCTTGTGTAGTTGGTTCGGAGGGGGTTCGGGGGAGGGAGGCTCCTTGGCGGCATCAAGCAGCGGCAGTGTCAGGGGGTGATTTCAGCAGAGACATGTCGAGGTAGCGGCGGTCATCCCAGACGCCGGTGACTTCGAGGGCGACGGCGGTGATGAGGCGCAGCGCGCTGGCGCGGTCCGGGAAGGCGCCCACGGAGCGGATGCGGCGCTTCACCTCACCGTGGAGGCGCTCCAAGCCATTGGTGCTGCGAAGACGCTTCCAGTGGGCCTTGGGGAAGGCGAAGAAGCAGGTGGCGGCGGCGAAGCCCTCGCGCAGGCACTCCATGGCTTCTGGGACTTGCCGCCCCAATCCCTCCTGGAGGGCCTCCAGCCGCTTCCTGGCGTCCTGAAGGGAGGCGGCCTCGAAGACGGCCGACGTCTCCTTGCCGAGGCGTCCTCGCAGCCTCCAGGGGGCCTTGGCGAGCACGTTCCGGGTGAGGTGCACGGTGCAGCGCTGCAACCGCGCCTCCGGCAGGGACTGGCGGGCTGCGGCGGCCAGGCCCGCGTGCCCGTCGGCGATGACGAGACGCACGCCCTTCAGCCCTCGCTCCAGCAGCTGGCGCAGCAGCTCCAGCCAGGACTCCGCCGACTCGCTGCCGCCCAGGGTGATTGCCAGAAGGTGCCGGTGCCCATCCTCGCCCACGCCATAGGCCACCAGGGCCGAGACGTTCTGCACCGTGCGCGCCCACCTGGCGTCCAGAAAGGTGGCATCCAGGTACAGGTACGGGAAGGCCTGAGTGAGGGGCTGGGTGCGCAAGCCCTCCACTTTCTCCTCCAGCGTCCGTGTCACCCGACTCACCGTCGAGCGCGAGACGTCTTCGCCCATGAGAGCCCGTGTCACCTTGCCCATTTTCCTCGTGGAGACGCCCTGCACGTAGGCACTGGTAATCGCCTCGTCGAGTTCCCCGCTGCGCCGCTTGTAGCGGCCCAGCACCTCTCCTGCGCTGCCGCTGTGCCGGGTGCGCGGCACCGTCACGTCCACCGCCCCCGCCGTCGTCACCAACGTACGCAGGTAGCTGCCGTTGCGCACGTCCACCCGGCCCACCATCCGCTGCCACCGTCCAGCCCCCACCAACTCCCGTACCTCTTCCTCCAGCAGGGCCTCCAGCGTCATCCGGATGGCTCCGCGGAAAAGCGCCCGCAGGTCGGCCTGCACCTCTTCGTGCGCGGGGGCTTCAAACTCGCTAACGTCCACGTCGGGGAACTCCTCGGCTCCTCTGTCAGGAGGAGACCGGTTCGGTTGGTTTCACCGAGGAGCTTCCCTCTTTCCCGCTCGTCCCTCCTCGCCATCTACACACTTATAGGGACACGACCCATAGCCCTGTCTCCAGAAGATAGACGGCACGCTGTGCAAGATACTCGGTCTTGCCCGCGCCAGGGCCGGCAACAACGCAGGTCGAACCGGCGTGCCGCAGCGCACGCCACGCGCCGGGCTCTAGGTCGTTGATGCCCCGTGGTCGCCAGTCTTGCGGTCGGATGAGCGGCATGATCAGGCCTGTGGTGAGGATGGGGTTAGACGGGCGGCGATGGAGGCCAGGAGCTCTCGCAACTCCTCAGGGGCACCTGCGGCCAGAGCCTCGGGCGTCTGTCCGGTCAGAACACGAACGTGCGTGCTAGGTTTCCCGCGCCCAAGAAAGAGGTAACGATACCAGCGCAAGGATTGATCATGTTCTGCGGCGTAGAGGTCGCCTCGACCGCTATCACCGAGAACAGCTGTGCGCGGATTACCTTGCCGCGAGGGGCCCTGTCTTCCCGGTTCGATGATCTGATAGGCGGCAGGAAATGCACGCAACATTGAATAGTCTAGGTCGAGCGGTGCACAGAAGAAAACATGAAACTTGCGCAGCTGAATTGCCCAGGCGCGCAAATTCTCACTGTCCTCAGCCTGGTGTGTGTCGAAGGCAGCCAAGTTAGCCGCTGGCCCCTTCGGATTGAGGTGCTGACCGAAGAGCGCCCGTGGCGTGACGCCGATGTCCAAGAGTTGCGCGCAAGCGCCCTTGATGCGACCCCATCCGCCGCCATCTCGCCCCCAATCGAGATCGAGAAGCGTCGCGTATGGGATGTCGAGGTCGGTCAGGAGCCGCCAGAGATGATTGACGTGCCGGCCGCCGAGGGGAACGACCGCGATGAACGAGCGGTCTATGTCGAAGCCCATCGCTGCTGCGAGGCGTGGGAGCACCACTTCTTCTGAGGCGCCCTCGCCAAGCACTGCGAAGCGAGCGAAGTAAAGTTCAGGGTAGGTGCGAACCGCCTCCCGCACGAATTTCGATGCCTCCTCTTCGTCGACAGGTAACCGAATGGCGCGGACTTGAGCCGTTCGGTCAGCCGGGTTGATGCGGAAGTGCCTAACTTGCGACGGATCCACCCGGGCGAGAATGCTCGCTGAGTGGCTGGAGACCACTGCCTGAGCACGGCTCCCTTTCGTCAAGTCTTCAATCTGCTGCACGATCCGTGAGAGATAGAATGGCGCAAGGTTATTCTCTGGTTCCTCGACCGCGATTAGCGTCAAGGCTGGGATAGGGATGCCACCAGGTTGAAATCCATCAGTGGCCGGATTAGCGGCGATGCTGCCCTCGACATCCAATGTTGCCGCTGCCATCGCCAAATGAAGAAGTGAGCGCTGTCCGTCGCTCAAGTCATCGAGCGAGCGCTCGCGGCCAGCTTCGTCGGGGCGGAACACCACTTCAACCTTGCGGATGAAATCCTGGAAACGCAGGTCGACCGGCCGAAACACCGGAGTCGTGTCTGTACCTGCGGTATGGACCTCTTGCCAGCGCCGCCGGACGGCGGCCGATACAAGAGTGACAGCGGCTTCACCGGTGAAGGCTCCGTTGAGTGCCGAGCCGGCGGTGGCGAACGTGTCCCGCACGCCCTGCGACCAGTTGATCGCCCGCCAGAGTCGCCCCCGCAGAAAGGCCGTTACCTGAGACGCTCCGTCACGCGAAGCGGGCACATAGATCATTTGAATACGGGCGCGGTCGATCGCCTTCAACTCGATGCAATCCGCCTCGGTGAACTGCCCAAACACTCGGACCACCCAGTACTTCTGCTCGATAATTCCGTCTAGTGAGCCATCATCGCTCCAGGTGGCCTCGAGCCGCAGCCGGCATTTCAGCCGACCTGCTTCGTCGGCGGCCATCTGGTGGAAGAACTCTGGAATGGCTCCGGCGTCGGCGTCTGTGGCGTCCAGTTCGGGAAAGGCGAGAACAGCCTCAAGAACAAAGGTGCGTTGAAGTATCGCAGCCGTTTCAGTACAGGGAATATGGAAGTCTTGGCGACGAATGCGCCTTTGATCGCCGGTGATGCCGAAAAGGCGCTGGAGTGCCTGCATGACGGCGGTCTTACCTGCGCCATTGATTCCAACTAGAACTGTCAGACCTGGGGTGAGATCAATCGTCAATGGTTCGGGGCCGAAGCACCTGAAATTGCTCAAAATGAGCCGCTCAATGAACATGTGCAGCAGAACTCCGGAAATTGGTTGGCAATCGCTTGGTACTGCTAAGGCTCGCTGTTTCCTCTTTTTGCATTTGGAGACTCTGATTAAACCGCTTCGCTGACAGCGGTGCCTGCAGTCTTGTTGGCCGCCATGCCGGTTTGTTTAGGCCTCTAATCCTATGGCTGTAGTTGGAGTCGCGCCTCTCAGGTTCGGTGGTGACACTGCATGACCGCTGCTTTGTGTGGTGTCGCCAGTGATTCCACGTCAGGACATGTTCATTTACTGAATGAGAAGACCAGCAGTCGCGAGGTTGTTGGGCCTTTTCCTGAGGCCGACAGCGGAAGGTGGTCGACTTGGCCGCGTGCGTGCCGCTGCATTTGGAACTTTGTCACCTCGGCGCAGAGGGAGGTTTTCGGCTCTGGTTGGATACATGCATCGACACCCGCAGCGTATTTTGCAGGATGACGGCGTTACATACCACCAGGGGGTGAGCACTCTACCACCGTAGGGTGATGGTCCGCTACACAGCTCCAGCGGAATGTATCTCCTGTGCCAATCGCTCCCATGCCGTGCGCGGGTGATATCGCGCAGGTTCGACACCGTCAGTATCTGGTCAACGAGGTCATCGCTCCTTCGGATGTCCGGGAGCAACACACCCTCGTCCGCCTCACGTGTCTCGATGATGACGCACAGGGGCGCCCCCTGTCTGTCTTGTGGGAGCGTGAGCTCGCTGCTCGGGTCATCCGACCCCACCAGGGTGGACTGGGACCTCCTGTTCGTTTCGACGAGCCGCGTCACTTCGCCGCGTATCTCCATGCGCTCAAGTGGAGCTCCGTCACCGCCACCGACGCCCGGCTCTTCCAAGCGCCGTTCCGCGCGGGCATCCACTTGATGAACCACCAGCTCACGCCTCTCAAGAAGGCGCTCGAGCTGCCTCGGGTGAATCTCTTCATCGCCGATGACGTGGGGCTCGGGAAGACCATCGAGGCGGGGCTGGTGTTGCAGGAACTCATCCTCCGCCAGCGCGTGGACCGCGTCCTCATCGTCTGCCCCGCGTCGGTGACGCTCCAGTGGCGCGATGAAATGGAGAAACGCTTCGGTCTGCGCTTCGAAATCTTCAACAGCGAGTTCGTCTCCCGCCGCCGTCAGGAGCGCGGCTTCCAGGTCCCCGTCTGGGCCACGCACTCTCGCTTCATCGTGTCGTACCAGACGCTCAGGCGCAGTGAGTACTTCGAGCCGCTGAAAACCCTCCTGGAGGAGAAGGGGCACCACAAGTCCTTGCTGGTGCTCGACGAGGCACACGTCGTCGCGCCCGCTTCGGCCAGCCGGTACGCCATCGACACCGAGACCACTCGCAGCATCCGCTCCCTGGCGGAGCGCTTCGAGCACCGGCTCTTCCTCTCCGCCACGCCCCACAACGGCCACTCCAACAGCTTCTCCGCGCTGCTGGAGATGTTGGACCCACAGCGCTTCACGCGCGGCACCCGGGTCCGCGAATCACAGCTGGCTCCCGTCATGGTGCGCCGGCTCAAGGGTGACCTTCGCGCCCTGGGCAGCTCACAGCGCTACCCCGAGCGACACGTGGTGGGCGTGCGGCTGACGCATGACTCGGGGCGCTGGCACGCCGAGTGGCTCGCCCCGGACGGAAAGACCGTCGAGGAGCGTGTCGACCTGGGCGAAGCCTCCGCTCCGGAACTGGAGCTGTCCCAGAAGCTCGCGCGCTACACGGACCTCATGGCGCCCGGCACGAAGCAGGGGCGCCTGGTCTTCATCAACCTCCAGAAGCGCCTCCTCTCCAGCATCGAGGCCTTCCACCGCACCCTCTCCGTCCACGCAGCGGCCTTCGGCTCGGGGACGCGGGTTCCCGACGGCGGAGCGCTCACCGGCGACACGGCTCCCGAGTCCGAGGAGCACGGCGAGACGGACGACGCACTCGAGCTGTCGTTCGCGGAGGCCATTCGCGAGCACAGTCAGCCGCTGTCGACCAACGCCCAGGCTCGCAAGCTCCTGGAGGACATGCTCCAGCTGAGCGCCCGGCACCGCTCGGCCCGGGATGCGAAGCTGCGGGCCCTGCTCCACTGGATTCGCGAGCACCAATGTCCGCTCACCAAGGGCGCTCCGTGGAAGCCCCGTCGGGTCATCCTCTTTACCGAGTATGGCGACACGCTCCGTTATCTCAAGGAGCAGCTCACCGCCGCCTTCGAGGGGACCCACCGGGGGGATGAGCGCATCCTCACGCTGACTGGCGGCATCGATGACGTGAAGCGCGCGGAGGTGCAGGCCGCCTTCAACGGCTCGATGGAGGAGTTCCCCGTGCGGGTCCTCCTCGCGACCGACGCCGCGCGCGAAGGCATCAACCTGCAAGGCCACTGCTCGGACCTCTTCCACATCGACGTCCCATGGAATCCCTCACGCATGGAGCAGCGCAACGGCCGCATCGACCGTGCCTTGCAACCCGCTCCCACCGTGCGCTGCGGCTACTTCGTCTACGCCCAGCGCGCCGAGGATGCGGTGCTCGACACCCTCGCTCGCAAGGTGGAGACCATTACCCGCGAGCTGGGCAGCCTGGGCTGTGTGCTGATGGACCAGATGCACGAGGCCCTCGCCTCGGGCATCTCGAAGGGCACGCTGGAGCGCGTCTCCCGCGCCGCGACCTCGACTCGCACGGAGGTGACGAAGCGGGAACTGGAGTCCCAGCGCACGCTCCAGTCCCTGCGCAAGGAACTGGATGCGATTGGAGAGCTCCGCGAGCGCAGCGGCAAGGTGATGGACTTCAATCCCGTCCTGCTGCGCGACGCGCTGGACGTGGGGTTCGAGCTGGCCGGCGCGGGCCGGTTGGAGCGGGAGACCCTCACGGAAGAGGGCCGGACGCTGGAGGCCTGGAAGGTCCCCGCGCTTCCCGCTTCTTGGAGCACGACCCTGGATTCCATTCGTCCGCGCCGGGCGCACGACGAGGCGCCATGGGAGTGGCGCAAGCGGCCCTTGTCTCCCGTCGTCTTCGAGGCACCTCCGGGCGTCTCCAGTAAGCTCGTCCACCTGCACCTGTCCCATCCGCTCGTCCAGAGGGTGCTTCAGCGGTTCCTGGCGCAGGGGTTCTCCGCGAACGACCTTAGCCGCGTCACCGTGGTCCAGACCCAACGCGACGCCGTGGCTCGCGTCATCGTCTTCGGCCGGTTGTCTCTTTTCGGCGAGGGCGCCGCGCGGCTCCATGACGAGGTGGTCTCTGTCTCAGCCAGGTGGCTGGACGGCGGCGGCCGAGGGCACCTGAAGCCCTTCGCCGATGAGGCGGACCGCAAGGTCATCGACCAACTGGAGACCACGCTTGCGGAAGCGCCCGCGCTCTCCTCGATACCGAAGGCCGTCCAGAAACGCCTGCTGGCCAGTGCCGAGTCCGACTTCTCGAAGCTCTGGCCCGCCATCGAGGAACAGGCCTCGGCGCGAGAGCAGGGGGCTCGCAAGAAGCTGGCGGCGCGCGGCGCATCCGAAGCCAAGGCGCTGACTCAGATTCTCCACGAGCAGAAGGAGGCCATCCAGGAGGCCCTGAGCGCGCAGCTCGAGCTCTCGCTCGACGCCCAGGCCGAGAAGGACCAATGGAGGAGGGACAAGGTGCACCTCGAACAGCGATTGGCGGCACTCGGCAGGGAACTCGTCGAACAACCTGAATCCTTGAAGGCCACCTACGCCGTGCGGGTCGCCCGCCTGGTTCCCGTGGGCATGGTCTACCTGTGGCCGGGGGCTCGCTGATGAACGGTCAGAGCCTTGGCGGGGATGTCGAGCGTCGCTATCACCAGACGTGGATGGGGATGGCGCAGCCCATCGAGGGGCTGGTGGTCTCCATCCCGGTCCTCGAGGACGCGCAGTGCATGCAGCGCCTGCCCGTGTCCGCTCAGTCGCGCTTCGTCCTGTTGGCGGGCCGGGAGTCACCTCGCGTGACGGATGTCCCGCGCTTCCTCCGGGAGGTGCTGGGCTACACCGAGGAGGATTTCACCACGAGGTTTCCGGAGGACCTCCAGCTCGATATCGAGGAGGGGCAACAGACCCTCAAGCCCTCGCGGGGGCTGTTGCGACGAGGGCCCCCTCCCGCGAGGCCGGAAGGGTTGCCGGATGACTCTACGCCCATCAGCCGCGCCGCGGAGGGCTTCGCGCTCCTGACCTGGGAGCTGCCGGCCGGATTGGACCTGGACAAGAAGGAAGACACCACGGGCGCGTGGTTCTACGAGCCCACCGCCAAGTTCGACCGACTGCTGCGCGCGGCCCGTGTCCCCATCGGTCTGCTGTTCAACGGGGACTCCGTGCGCCTCGTCTATGCGCCCCACGGCGAGACCTCCGGGCACATCACCTTCCGGTTCAAGGACCTCGTCACCGCCAGCGGTCGTCCGCTGTTCGACGCGATGGTGATGCTCCTGCATGCGCGCCGCTTCTTCGGCGTGCTGCCCGAGCATCAGCTCCCCGCGCTCCTGGAGCAGTCACGCCGCCGGCAGGCGGATGTCACCGACGAGCTGGCCGACCAGGTCCTGGAAGCGCTCGGCATCCTGCTTACGGGTTTCGAGACGGCCGCAGAACGGGATGGCTCTCGGGCCCTGGACGAGGCGCTCTCACGAGGTGAGGAGCATGTCTACGGCGGGCTCCTCTCCACGCTCTTGCGGCTCGTCTTCATCCTCTACGCGGAGGACCGGGGCCTGCTCCCCGTGGACCAGGAGCCCTATCGCGATGACCTGTCGGTGAAGGCTCTTCACGCGCAGCTCGTCGAGGACTCCAGCCAATACCCCGATTCGATGAATCGGCGCTTCGGTGCGTGGCCACGATTGTTGGCGCTCTTCCGGTGCATCTACCTGGGGACCTCGCACGACAAGCTGCGAATGCCGGCACGGCGTGGGGAACTCTTCGACCCTGACGCATTCCCTTTCCTGGGGGGAGTGGGCTCCTCCGAGGAGGGCACGGATGCGCGGGTGCCTCCCATCGATGACGAGACGGTCCTGCAGGTCCTGGAGCGGCTCGTCTTCCTCAAGGGGCAGCGACTGAGCTTCAAGTCGCTCGACGTGGAGCAGATCGGCTCCGTGTACGAGGGCCTGATGGGCTTCCATGTGAAGCGCCTGACCGGGGCTGGAATCTGCCTCAAGCCCTCGAAGGTATGGATCTCCGTGGACGAGGTGCTGGCACAGCCCTCAAAGCGGCGTGCGGCTTGGCTG
Source organism: Myxococcus sp. AB025B (assembly GCF_006518215.1). NCBI lineage: Bacteria > Pseudomonadati > Myxococcota > Myxococcia > Myxococcales > Myxococcaceae > Myxococcus > Myxococcus sp. AB025B. The sequence goes on along the minus strand of NZ_SRLW01000045.1, from coordinate 33,091 downwards.
GAAGAGCAGACGGGCCTCGACGCGAAGGCGGTAAAGGCCCTGTCGAAAGCGCTGGAGCAGGCCTCTACGCAGCAATTGGTCCTCACCGCGCTGGAGCCGTACCGCGCGAAGGGGACCGAGGCACGGCGCGCATCCCAGCTGGTGCTGCAACCCGGCGACGAGCGGCGACGGACCAGCAGCCACTACACGCCTCGAAGTCTGTCTTCCCCCATCGTCCGTCGGGCGCTGGAGCCCTTGCTCAAGACGATGGGGCCGCAGCCGTCTTCCGAGAGACTCCTCAACCTGAAGATCTGCGACCCGGCCATGGGGTCGGGTGCGTTCCTGGTGGAGTCCTGCCGCTTCCTCGCGGACCAGGTTGTCGCCGCCTGGACACGAGAGGGCGTGCTGAAGCGTGACAAGCACGAGGACGAGGTGATGCGGGCACGCCGGCTGGTGGCCCAACGATGCCTGTACGGTGTGGACAAGAACCCATGGGCCGTGAAGCTCGCGAAGCTGTCGCTGTGGCTCGTGACGCTGGCGAAGACGGAGCCCTTCACCTTCCTGGACCATGCGCTCAAGTGCGGGGATTCGCTGGTCGGGCTCGACCTGGAGCAGCTTCGAGCGTTCCACTGGGCCCCAGCCCGCAAGAAGCAGTCGGAGTTGTCCTGGGCGTTCATCTCGAAGGCGCTGAACTGCTCGCTGGAGAAGCGGGAGAAGATCCTCCAGCTCGCGCTCGACCTGGAAGGGCCGGACCGCAAGCCACTGCAGCTGGACCTGGAGCCCGGTCGAGTGAAGGAGGGGCTTCTCCGGGATGCGGACGCGGCGTTGGGGGACATCAAGCACATCGCGAATGCGTGCGTCGGGGCCTTCTTCGCCCAGGGGTCGGACAAGGAGCGGGAGAGGGAGCGCGTCCGCCGGTTGGACCTGATTGGGGCGTGGCTGTCCAAGGCGAAGAATGGGGTTCCGCCTCCCATTCCGGCGGACATCGCGGCGTTCTCCGCGCCGTCGTGGACGTTCCACTGGCCGCTGGAGTTCCCGGAGGTCTTCCATGGGAGCCGGCCAGATCCGCTCGACAATGAGCAGCCGAACAAGGCTGCGTGGATCGATGGGTTCGTGGGGAACCCGCCGTTCGCGGGAAAGAACGCCATCATCGAGACGGGGGGCGAGAACTACCTCCCTTGGCTCCAGGCGGTTCATGAGGGGGCGCACGGCAACGCGGATCTCTCCGCGCACTTCTTCCGCCGTGCGTTTCATCTTCTGGGTGAGCACGGCAGCTTCGGCCTCATCGCCACCAACACCATCGCGCAGGGGGACACGAGGGCCACGGGGTTGAAGTACCTGGTGGACCACGGCGGCCATCTCTACGACGCCGTGCGATCCATGAAGTGGCCGGTGACTGGCGCCAACGTCTCGGTGTCTGTAGTGCATCTGGCAAAGGGGCACGTCTCCGGCCTGATTCTAGAGCCTCGCTTGGATCGCCTGCCCGTGAAGTGCATCAACTCTCGGCTTCGTGGCAAACCCGAGCGATTAGAGCCCGTGGCGCTCACTGCCAACACGGGGAAGAGCTTCCAGGGAAGCATCGTCCTTGGAATGGGGTTTGTACTGAGCCCTGAGCAGCGCTCGACTCTTGTCTCGAAATCATCAAAGAACGCGGCGCGCATCTTTCGCTACGTGGGTGGCGAGGAGCTCAATTTCGACCCGAGTCCTGAACTCGAAAGGCACGTCATCAACTTCGGGCAGATGGAACTACAGGAAGCGGAACGCTGGCCCGACCTCATCCGTACCGTACGGGAGTTGGTGAAACCTGAGCGAGACAAGGCCAAGGACAGAGGCGCGAAGCAGTTCTGGTGGCAGTTTATCCGGCCGCGTCCTGAGCTCTATGAAGCGCTCCGTCCATTGAGTCGTTGTCTTGCGACCTCTCGAGTCTCGAAGCACCTAATGTTCTCGTGGCAGTCGCCGTCTGTCGTGTTCAGCGAGCAAGTCATTGTCGTTCCTGTCGAGCAGGCCCACTGGTTGACGACCCTGCAGTCACGGGTGCACGAGGTCTGGGCACGTCTGCTGTCATCCTCCATGCGCAACGACCTTCGTTATGCGCCGAGCGATTGCTTCGAAACCTTCCCCTTCCCGGTCTCCGCAAGAGCCTCAGCGCTCGATTCGATTGGCGAACGGCTCAATTTCGAACGCCACCAGTACATGCAGGCCCACACCATCGGCCTGACGACGACTTACAACCGGCTCAAGGACAAGTCGGTCACCGACGCCGCGACTCAGCGTCTGCGGGACCTGCATGTGGCCGTGGACCAAGCCGTCCTGGATGCCTATGGCTGGAAGGACATCCAGGTTCCTCCGTACTGCGGAGCCACTCCCAAACAGCTCGAAGCCTTCGAGGACGAAGTTCTCGACCGCCTCTTCGACCTGAACGAACGCCGCGCCTACGAGGAAGCGCATCCCACCGTCCGCCGTCCCTCGAAGTCCCGCGCCCAGACCGCTTGATGCCTCCCATGCATGCTTCTGACACGGGAGCGGTCCGCTCCCACCTCATCGATGCGCTCGAAGCGGACCTCGTGGGTCCGTTCCACAAGCCTCCAGGGGCTCCTTTCTCGGACGCTTCGGAAGTGCTCCGCACACCCCCCTCCCGCTGGTACCTGACGGGCTTCCTCGTCCCGCTCGATCAGGGTGTCATCGAGGATGACCCCGATGACGAGGAAGACGACCTGGCCGCGGGCAACGACGAGGACGACGAGGAATCCTCCCGTCCCGACCCGACCGCCAAGAAGGTGCGCCGCCTGCCCGCGTCCATGGGCCTGTCCGTCTTCGTCCCCGCGGGCACGTCCCAGCTCACCGCCCATGTCTGCTGGGCGGACTACCAGCGCATCGATGCAGAGGGGCGCAAGCAGTGGCGCCGCACCTTCCATCAACGCACCGTCACCCTGCACCTGAACGACGCGACTCTGCGGGAAGGACTGTACGTCCAGGACAGCGGTGGCCTGCGCCTGGAGGGCCATGTGGAGAAGACGCGCGAAGGCGAGCTCGCGGTCGCCATCTTCCTCGTCAACGCACGCCCTCCCACCAGCACCTCCGCCGACCGGGACGAGGCCTACGTCTTCCAAACCCACCTCGCCCTGGAATGTGCGCACGGCTTCGTCAGCCGACAGGACTCCAGCGACGCCAGGAGCGAGGACGAAGACGACCTCGTCAACGACCTCCAGTTCCGTGACCGACAGCGGTGGGCCGTGGGCCATGGCATCTCCGTGCGCATCCCATCCACCTCTGTCCCCGTCACCCGCGTGGAAACGGACTGGCTGCCACGCGTCGAGGTGCTTCCTGTCGAAGCGCGGCAGCTCGACGAGGTCACGGTGGGCATGGAGGAACTCGCCGCGTTCACGACACCCTCCGAGGCCGTGGCGGCCTTGCTCCCCCTGGTCCGTGCCTACCGTGAATGGGTGGCCATCCAGGCCACGCTCGCTGTTGGCAGCAAACGCCGTGAGAAGACACGGGATGAACTCATCCGCAGGGCTCGACGCGCGGCTGACCGCATCGAGGACGGCATTCAGCTCCTGGCCCGGGAACCTCTCGCCTTCGACGCCTTCCGCTGGATGAACAGCGTCATGGCTCTGTCAGAGCGCAAGGTCCGGCAGGACGAGGCTCCCAAATGGCGCCTCTTCCAGCTCGCCTTCATCCTGCTCAACCTCCCCTCTGTCGAGGACGAAGACCACGCGGACCGTGAGCTCGTGGAGCTCATCTTCTTCCCCACCGGCGGCGGAAAGACGCAGGCCTACCTGGGCCTCATCGCCTTCACCTTGCTCCTGCGCCGCCTCCGGGGGCAAGCCCACCTCCACGGCGGCCTGGGCGTGGCGGTGCTGCTTCGCTACACGCTGCGGTTGCTCACCCTCGACCAGCTCGGTCGCGCCGCGACCCTCATCTGCGCGCTCGAAGTCCTCCGCCAGCAGGAGCCGAAACGCCTGGGCGCTGTGCGCTTCTCCATCGGACTGTGGGTCGGCCGCTCCGCGACCGCCAATACGCTGGAGCAGGCCTCTACGCAAATCACCGAGTACAAGAACGACAACAGCGCCCGCGCACAATCTCCGTTCCCGCTCGCCACCTGCCCCTGGTGCGCCACGCCGTTCGAACGGGAGTGCTTCATCCTCCGTCCCTCCAAATCCAGACCGGAGGAAGTCCTCGTCGGCTGCGCCAACATCGCGTGCGCGTTCAACCTCGGCCGCAACCCGGAAGGGCTCCCCGTCCTCTTCGTCGACGAGCAGATCTACCGGGAGCTGCCGTGCTTCCTCGTCGCCACCGTGGACAAGTTCGCCATGCTGCCGTGGCGTGGAGAGACGGGCTCGCTCTTCGGTCGTGTCCTCGGTCGTACCGGCAAGCGCTTCGTCGGTCCATGCAACGATGCCGCGGATGTGAAGGCGGCGCTCGTGATGCTCCCGAAGGGACTGCCTCCCCCGGAGCTCATCGTGCAGGACGAACTGCACCTCATCTCCGGCCCGCTGGGCTCCATGGTGGGCCTCTACGAAGGCGCCGTCCTGACGCTCGCGCCCCGGGCGAAGCTGGTGGCCTCCACCGCCACCGTCCGCCGCTCCCGGCAACAGGTCAGTCGCCTCTATGGACGGGACGTCGCGCTCTTCCCTCCGCCCGGCGTGGATGCCTCCGAGACGTTCTTCGCCTCCGTGGGCAAAAAGGGCGCGCGCCAATACCTGGGCGTGGCGGCACCCGGGCGGCCCATGAAGGCCCTCCTGCTGCGCGTCTATGTCAGCCTGCTCGCCGCCGCTGCGCGCGGTGAGCAGCTCCACGGCGCAGTGAGCGCGGACCCGTACCTGACGCTCGTCGGCTACTTCAACAGCCTGCGTGAGCTGGGCGGCATGCGCCGGCTGGTCGAGGACGAGGTGCGCCGACTGGTGATGGACCGCGTCCGCCGTCGTCCCGAGGACTTCAGCAAGGACGCCGAGCATCCCTGGTACCGGGGCAGGACCATCCGCGGCGAGCCCATCGAACTCACCAGTCGGGAGAAGACGGCCGACATCAAGGCCTCGAAGAACCGCCTGGAGCTCACGCACGGTCAGCCCCAGAGCATCGACGTCGTGCTCGCCAGCAACATGATCTCCGTCGGCGTGGACATCGACCGGCTGGGACTCATGGTCGTCGCGGGACAACCCAAGACGACCAGCGAGTACATCCAGGCCTCCAGCCGCGTGGGCCGCAAGATGAACAAGCCCGGCCTCGTGGTGACGTGCCTCAACGCCGCCAAGCCCAGAGACCGCAGCCACTACGAGCGCTTCGGGACGTACCACGAGTCGTTCTATCGCTTCGTCGAGGCCACCTCGGTGACTCCCTTCTCGGCACCAGCGCTCGACCGGGGGCTGGCGGGCGTGGTGGTGGCGCTGGGCCGGCTGCTGGACACCGCCATGACCGCGCCCCTGGAGTGGAAGTCCCTGCAGGCGCACCGGGACCGGCTGGAGCAGGCGCTCGAAACACTGGCGAAACGCGCGGGCCGAGAACTGCCCACGGAGGAGGCGGAGCGCGCCAGCGACATCGTGATGCAGCGCGCGCGAGGCCTGCTCGACTCGTGGCGCAACATCATCGAGCAGGCGAAGCTGGACGCCGCCCAGCGCGCGTACTCTCCCTACGACCCGGAGGGGAAGGGGCTCAAGCCCCTGCTGCGCGGCTTCCTGGACCGCACCGAGAACCTCACCCAGGACGAGCTCAAGTTCGAGGCACCCACGTCCATGCGTGACGTGGAGTCCTCGGTGCACCTGTGGATTTCACGTCAGCCCCTGGGTGGCTACCGCGCCCCGAAGGCCGCGACGGAGGAGGTGGCGCATGACGAGCCGTAGGAAGTGGACACGGGCCCGCTCGACGCGGCCGCCGGATGGGCGCGTGCGCCAGAGCCAGGTGGTCTCCACCTTCGGTCCGGGCAGCATGCTGGACCTGCTGAACGACGCGGTCCTCGTGGGCGGCCTGGACTTCTGGCGTCTCAAGGACCAGGGCGAAGTGGTCAACGAGCCACGGCTCCTGGAAATCGTCGAGCCGCTCTACCACCGCAACAAGTGGCCGCTCAGCAAGGAGGCCCCCTTCCGCAAGCCCCCTGCCGGGGATGAGGGGGGGCCGACGGAGTCCTGCGGCATCCAGGTGTATGAGTTCCCGCGCTGGTTCGTCTGCCAGAACCCCCACTGCCGCACGCTGGTTCGGGCCAACAGCCTGGAGCGCGTGAACCAGGAGTACCGCCACCGCTGCGCGGGTGGGGACGCGAAGCCCGAGCGCTGCGTGCCGGTGCGCTTCGTCTCGGCCTGTCCTCGGGGGCACCTGTCGGACATCGACTGGACCTGGTGGACACACGAGCGCAAGCCTTGCGACGCCCCCCAGCTCAAGCTCGAGGAGGGTGTGAGCGGTGACTTCAGTGACATCGAGGTCGCGTGCTCGACGTGCGGCAAGCGCAGGCGCCTCATCGACATGACCCACAAGGAGCAGCAGGACCGCTGCGACGGGGAGCGGCCCTGGCTGGGATTGGAGGCGAAAGAGCGCTGCGACGAGAAGCAACGGCTGCTGGTCCGCACCGCCAGCAACGGCTACTTCGCGCAGACCACCAGCGCCATCACCATCCCTGAACCGGAGTCACTCCGGCGCAAGGTGCAGTCCGCGTGGAACATCCTCCAGTCCGCCACCGCGGAGACGCTGCCGGCCTTCCGGACCATCCCCCAGGTCCAGGCGGCGCTCGGCTCCGCCTCCAACGCGGAGGTGCTGGCGGCCATCACCGCGGAGCGCGAGCACTCGCCCGAGGCCGTCCCGGAGATCCGCACCGCGGAGTGGCTCCAGTTCCTCGCCCAGGCCCAGGAGAAACCTGGCGAGATGCCCAGGGACCGCGCCGAGGTCTTCTGGGCCCGGCGCATCGCTCGGCCCCAGGGACTGCCCCCGCTGGTCGAACGCGTGGTGCTGGCGCGACGGCTGCGGGAGGTCCAGGCCCAGGTCGGCTTCACGCGGCTGGAGCCCCTGACGAAGGACCTCCAGGGACGCTACGACCTGGACGTGGCGCTCGCGCCGATGTCGCTCCACCGGGACTGGGTCCCCGTCACGGAGATGCAGGGGGAGGGCATGCTGCTGGTGCTCGACGAGCCGCAGGTGCACGCCTGGGAGCTGTCCGAGCCCGTGCTGCGGCGCGAGGAGGTGCTCCGGGCGGGATACGAGCGCTGGAAGCAGGGCTCCGGCTCGAAGCTCCCTTTCCCGGGCGTGCGGCTCTACCTGCTCCATTCACTGGCGCACCTGCTGATGACCCAGGTGGCGCTGGAGTGTGGCTATCCCGCGAGCTCCATCCGCGAGCGGCTGTACTGCGCGCCGCACAGCGACGCCGTCCCCATGGCGGGCATCCTGTTGATGACGGGCACCACGGGCGCGGAAGGCACGCTGGGCGGCCTGGTGGAGGAGGGGAGGCGACTGGGGCAGCACCTCGTCCGGGCGCTGGAGGACGCGCGCCTGTGCTCCAACGACCCCGTCTGCGCGCATCACGAACCCACGGGCCGTGATGACCGCGACCTGGAGGGCGCCGCGTGCCACGGGTGTCTCTTCCTCCCCGAGTGCTCCTGCGAGCGCTTCAACCAGTACCTCGACCGCGCGCTCGTCGTGCCCACGCTGGGCCATGAGGACGTCGCCTTTCTGAAAGTGCCGTGGACCTGAGCGGCGTGGAGACCGTGGACCTGGAGCGGCTGAAGGCGGGGGCGCATCCTCTCGTTGGTCCACGGACACCTTGTGGCCGGTGGCAAGCCCGCGTCCGGCCTGGGCTCCAGTGACAAGGAGGGCTCGCAACCCTTCAACAACCCGTTCCGGCGCCACAAGCTCTGACGCCGGGTGGACACTGGGCGCAACGCGTCAGGAGGGCGGCGCTTGACCCAAGGTGCGGGCCCACAGTTGGATTCAACGGCTACAACTGCAACGGGGTTTCCATCATGGTTCGTCGTGTACTGGCGTTCGCGGCTTTCGTTTCCATCATGGGCTGTGGCGGAGCAGAGGTCGCGGAGGGCCCTGAGTCCGGCGCCCTTCCCGTGCAGGAGGTGTCCGCGCAGGCCATCGCCTGCGAGACCCGGCAGGGCAAGGTCTGCAGCCCGGAGACGGAGATTGGCTGTACCTGGGCCAACGGCACTCCGGGTTATTGTCTCTGTCAGGCCATTCCCCACAACAAGTGGGTCTGTCTGACCCACTGAGATTCCCGGCCGGCCTGGAGAAATGCTCCGGGCCCGGCCGCCTGTCGGGCATGCGATGATGAACCACTCGATGGATGCCTGCCTGGAGATCTGGATCCCCGAAGTACACCTGGGCGGGAGCTTCTCGCGGAAGACTCGCGTCGTTTCTTGGGGAGGCGAAGAGTCCACCGAGGACCTCGGTGGATGGACTTCAGCCGCTGGGGTGGAGTTTCGGGAGGGGGAGCCTCCGGCACACATCGTGCGCTCACTGCCAGCAGGTTTTGAAACAGCGGGCTGGAAGTACCTCCGAGTGGAGGGGACTGCGCTGGCCACAGCCTCGGTGGTGGGAGAGGAGCAGGGCGCTGCATGGGCGGCGCTCGAGCGCATGCTGTCCGAGCAGCTGAAGCCCGCCGGACCTTGGGTGGTCGTCTTCGAGCCGCACTGCGACCAGCTCGACCTGGTCGTCGAGGCGGACCTCGAGCAGGCGTTGCGCCTGCTCGGGCAAGGCGTGCGCAGAGAAGAATCGGCGCTGGGGTTCGTGGCCTACTGTCGTCCGGCCGTGTAGCAGCACGCCCGCGCCGCGTGGCTCACGGCGCGTTCAGGGTGAAGCTCCAGCTCTTGGCGATGCCCACCAGTGGGTCCGGCGCCGAGAGCACCACGCGGTGGAGCCCTGGCGCGGTGGTCGTCACGCTCCGGGTCCTCGTCACCGCGTCGTAGACGACAGGAACGCTCGCGCCTCCGGCGTCGAACAGTTGCACGGTCGCTCCGCTGGAGGTCACGACGTAGGTCGTCCCTCCTTCCAGCGTGACGGCGAGCTCGTCGAGGTCCGAGCCCAGCTCGAACACGCCCCCTAGGCTCACCGGGAGCGTCACCACCGTGGCGTGGGCCGCGTCGTCGCCATGGTCGTCCGTCCCCACCCGCTCCACACGGAACGTGAAGGCGTAGGGCGCGGAGCGCGAGTCGATGATGAAGGTGACGAGCGTCGACGCCAGCAGGTGCGCCTTCCAGACCCCCTTGCTGGAGGTCATATGCATGCGGAAGGGGAAGGTGCTGCCGGGTGCGCTCGCGCTCAGCGAGCAGTCGGGCGCGCAGGTGACCTGATAGACGCCGTCCGCATCCAACTGGAGCGCGATGGCGTCCAGGTCGGTGGAGCTGTGGATGAGCCCCTCGACGCTTTGCCCCACCTCGACGCGGGTGGCGGTCTCGGGCGTGTCGCCGTGGTCATCCGGTCCGAAGTCCCGCAGCTCCACCTGGAAGTCGCTCCACCAGGGGGCCTCCCGCAGGGCATGCACGAAGACGAAGTAGCGCCTCGTCGAGGCCGCCTCGTGGACGATTCGCCCCCAGCTGGTCTCGGTCAGGACCGTGCCCGCCGCGTCCGTGAGCTGGATGCGGTGCTCGCGCACGGGGGAGTCGCTGACGGTGTAGACGTGGCCCTGGGTCGCCTCGAAGGAGAAGACCTCCACGTCGTTGGTGCCCTGCAGCCGCGCCGTGACGGGGACTCCCATGGGGAGCGGGGTGGCGCCGAGCATCTCGTTCGCGTGCTCGTCGGGCCCCAGGTCGTCGAGCTGGCACTGCGTGTTGAACACCTTGCTGCCCTTGTAGACGCGCACGTACCAGGTGCTCGCCTCCTGGCTCAGCTGGCCCACCGAGGTGCGCCCTCCGTTGCCCTGCACCTGGGCGCCCGCGCTGTCCCATAAGGTCACCGAGACCTCGGCCTCACAGGAGAACCGGAAGCCGCGCCCCGGCTCGGTGCGGAAGGTGAAGAAGTCGCTGTCCTCCGCGAACTCGAGTGCGACGAGGAACGGCGCGCTCGGCACCGTGATGGGCGTCGCCGTGGCGGGCGTGTCGCCGTGCGCATCCTTGCCCAGGTCCTCCAACCGGTAGGCGTACGTCCCCGCGCCCTCACGGCCCGTCCCGGAGGATACCGCGATGAACCGGGGCGCCTCTGGCGTGGAGACGAACTCCAGGACCTCACCCTCCGGTGCGCGGTAGGAGCTCACGTGGACCCGCCGCTCCTGGGCATCCAGCACCTCAATGGACACCGCGGTGAGCGTGCCGGGACGCAGGGTGACGCGGAAGCCATGGCCCGCCAGCGGGGGCACGGCGAAGACATCCCGGTCCACCTTGTTCCGGAAGACGGGATGGATGTCTGCCTCCTGGAAGTCCGTCGTGGGGGCCAGGAGGGTGGCGGCCTCCACCGTGTCGCCGTGGTCGTCCGAGGGGCGGAAGGCGGCGATGGTGCAGGTGAGGCCAGCGGCCTCCTCGAAGGCGCTACAGCGGCACACGGGGGCTCCGTCCTCGGCGACACAGCGGCCGGCGGTGCACTCCACTTCGGCGCAGACGCGCAGGTCCTCCTCGGCGGAAGGGCCACCACAAGCGCTGAACAGGACGACAGCCACCAGCGTCATCAGACGCGTCACGGATGAGGAGCGAAAGGGAGACACCGGGAGCCCTGGGTTGACGACCGTCGAGCGACCGTAATAACCCGACGCCCACCCATGCAAAAGCTCTCTCGTCCCACCGCGCGGATGCTGGCCCTGGTGTCACTGCTGGTGTCCTCGATGGCCATCGCGCAGGTGCCCACGGAGGGTAACCCAGACTTTCCGCGCTGGCTGGGGCTCTCCGTGCGTGCGGGCTATCTCATGCCGGGAGGGCAGATGGATGGCTCGCCGGACCCGTTCTATCTGTATGAGGTCTACAAGGGGCTCTTCGCCGCCATCGTGGAGCCCACCGTGCGAATCGGCTCGAACGTCGAGCTCGGCCCCTGGCTCCAGCTCTCCCATGCGCAGATGCGGCTGCGCTGCTCCAGCGACGACACGTGTCCGGGCCGCCACCTGCGCTTCGGGCTCCAGGGGAACTACCACTGGATTCCCTCGGGGCCCTACAACCCCTGGACGGGCGTGGCGCTCGGCTACGAGCGGGCCTCGTTCAACGTGCGAGGAATCGACATCGCCTACTCGGGACCGGACGTGACGCTCCAGGCCGGGTTCGACAGGAACTTCGGTGGGAGCTTCTGGGCGGGGCTCTTCGCGAGCTGCTCGGGCGGGCGCTATGACTCGCTCGAGGTGAAGATGAACGGCCGCACGGGCGACGAGAGCCTCCGCGAGCGCACCGTTCATCTGTGGCTCGGCTTCGGCGTCCGCGTGCGGATGGCCGCGCCCGCCTCGACGTCCCATCCCTGAGCGCGGGCGCGGCGCGCATCGGCGCGGCGGACGTCCTCACTCCTCCAGGCGGGTGAACTCCATCACCCAGTTGGTCTCCCAGCTGCGGCCTTCGTCTGGCGAGAATGCCTGCTCCCAGCGCGCGGTGTCCTGGCCCAGCCGGGTCCACGTGAAGCGGACGCGGATGGCGCGGCCCTCGAAGGTGTCGTTCGTTTCGAACTGGCCCACGTCGCCCACGAAGCCGCCCAGCACCGGCGGGTCGACGGTGTGGTTGCGATTGTCCACCCAGGAGATGGACCACTGTTTCGTCGCCGGGTTGTAGACCCGGGTCGCCAGGCCCACGAAGCCGGGCCAGAACTCACTGCGATACGTCTCCTGATTGCCGAGCCCGCCGGGCAGCGGATGCTCTTCAGCCGTCGCCTCGAAAGGCAGCCACTCCGTGCAACCCTTCAGTCGCTCCTTGAGCCGGCGGTTCTGGACCCGCCAGCGTCCCATGAGGAAGTCGAAGTCCCGCGCCCCGTCGTTCTGTCCCTGCTCACTCATGCCATCGGCTCCGTTCAGGAGGTCGAGGGCCCGGCTCGGGCCCCTGAACGCGCAGAGTGGAGGGGATATAGGGCGAACCTGGACCTGATTCGGACGGGCCTTGGAATCACTCCTTCGGGACCGCCTGGGTCTGGGGTCAGAAGGGGATGACATCGATGACCTCGGTGTGGTCCCCCGGCAGCCGGGGAGCTGCCTGGCCCGCGAGCTCCTTGATGCGCGCCGCGGTGCAGGGGCCGCAGCCCAGGGCGTCCTTGAGCTTCTTGCCCCCGGGGCCGACTCGCAGGTTCTTGACCGCGTTCCACGCGTTGACGAGGCCGAACTTCCGGGTGCGCACGCTCTCGCCTCGGAGCGCCTTGCAGATCAGCTCCAGGTCCGCGACACGTCGGGCCGCTGGTTCTTCTATGTCTGGTTCGACCGGGGCAACAACATCTCCTCGTTCAACACCGCGGCCCCGGGCACCGTCTACAACCACGCGGGCCCGGCTGTCTTCTCGACGCCCGCCTACGAGGAAGGCATCAACGAGGCCCCCGAGGTCTTCAAGCGCAATGGGCTCTACTATCTGCTCCTCAGCGGCGGCTGGTACAACAGCCAGTACGCCATGTACTACGTGATGGGGGACTCCATCCCCCAGCTCACCCGGGCGCGGGCCGTGCGGCGACTGTCCCAGCCCTTGCGCAACACCGCGGGCCGGCTGACGTAGAGCCACGGCCACAACGTCATCGTCGAGCGCCGGGGCGAGTACTTCAACATCTTCCATATCGGGGCCTTCGACGCCGCGGGCAACCTCACCTCGCGCAGCACGTACAAGCAGCGCGTCGCCTTCAAGGCGGATGGCTCGATGCACTCGCTCAACCAGGTGAACGTCCGATGGAGCAAGCTGACCGGGTATAGCTACTCGCTCGACGTCGTGCTGCGTGACGGCTCGGTGATTGGCCCGTGCCTCTCCGTGGCCACCCTGGGACAGGCCAACAAGACCGGCTTCGATGGTGTGTGCCGCAACGCTGGAGACCGCGTGGTGACCAAGGGGGACATCGCCGCCTTCCGCCTCTTCTATTCAAACAACAACGTCTGGGGGCGCTTCGTCGAGCAGGCCTATGACGGCATCTCCGACGACGTCGGCCTGGACCTGCCGGGCGCCTACACGCCCTTCGTGGACCTGAGCTGGAGCGAGGAGGAGACCCAGGCCCAGTACTCCATCGACGTGCAGCGACGCGACACCGGTGCGTGGATTGGCCCGTGCATCGGCGTCGGCGCCGTCAACAAGAGCCTGTCCTGGACCTATCGGGGGCGCTGCGACACGCCGGGCCTCGACGTGCCGTACTCCAACATCCAGGCCTTCCGCATCTGCTCGGCGGTGAATGGCGACTGGGCTCGTGCCCGCTGCGGCACCACGCCATATGACGGGCGCGGCCTGCACTCGCACATCGTCATCCCCTGAGCCCGTTGAGGCCGTTGGGGCGCGAGACGCCGGACTCGTGCCTCACTCCCTCGCAGGTGCCGGGAGACTGGTGTCGGCGCTGCTCGGAGCGGGGCGTCCCGCAGGACTTCGAGGTGGCACCTGGGCAGACCCATTCAGGGACCGTGACAGCGGGCATTCGCGGCGGCGAGCAGGGTGAACGCCCGCTGACCGGCGGCGATGTACTCCAGCCGCCGCTGCGTCTGTCCGAAGGCGAGGTCCGCCACCGCGCGGCACGCGGCGAACCACTCTGCTCGCGCGAGGACGGTGGGGCTCACCGCGCCGTACGTCTCCATCGCGGAGGCGAGCATGGGCGCGCCGCCCCAGTGGAGCAGCCCGGCGAGGTCCCTCGCGGGGTCTCCGACGCACGCGTCGCTCCAGTCGATGACTCCGGTGAGGGCTCCCTGGGCATCCACCAGGACATGCTCGGCCGCGAAGTCGCCATGGAGCAGCCGGGGCGCGCCGCGTCCCTCCGTGGGGCGCTCCAGGAACCGCCGCTCCCACTGCGTGGCGTGCTGGGAATCGACATGGCCGTGTTCGACGGCGACATGCAGCTCCTCCACGGCGGCCGCCGACCAGGCTTCGAGCTCCGGGTCGTCGTCCTCCGGGACCTCGAGCCCCATGGCCTCGGCCGGTCCGAGCGCATGGAGCGCCCCCAGGAAGGCCCCCAGCTCACGTCCGAACCTGGACAGTTCGAGCCGCCCCGCGTCGACGAGCAACGCGGGCGTTCCGGGCAGCTTCTCGTAGCCTCCCAGGCCCGCTGGGGTGCCCTCGGCCGGGCCATCGAGGAATCGATAGAGGGGGACCGGCAGGGGAAGCCGGGGCGCCAGCCACGCCGTCAGGCGCGCCTCCCAGGCCAGGTGTGAGGCGGCTTCGTCGCTCTTGGGGAAACGGAAGACGAAGCGCCCGTCCACCTCGAAGGCCTGATGGTCCAGGCCCTCGCCCAGGTGGATGACCCGCGCCGTCGCGAGTGAGGGGAACCTCTCGTGGATGCGCGCGGCGGCCGCCGCCTCCGTGAGGGCTGGAGCCGCACCCACCTGACCCGTGTAACCGGGATATTTCCGCTGCGTATCACCCATGAACCCACCCACCCCGGGAGCGGACCATGGGACTTTCGCTGTCGTCCATCAGCAATCCGATCAGCAACGCCTACAACGCCACGAAGGATGCCGTGACGGAGACGGTCGACAACGTCGTCGACGTTGGCGAGGAGGCGCTCGACACGGCGACGTCCCAGGCCACCGAGGTCTACGAGGGCGTCAGCAGCTTCGTCGAGTCCGCGCCATCCCCTTCCGTCCTGCTCGACCCCTTCGCCACGGCGCGTGACCGGATTGTCGAGACCGCCGAGCAGGGCATCGACTTCGCCCAGGACGTCGGGCGCAGGGTGATTGACGCGGTGGAGGACCAGGTCGACTTCCTCGCCATCGAGAAGCAGCTCGACGACCTGGGCCCGGGGGACAGCTACCAGCTCCGCGCGAGCCTCGACGGCTCGGTGTATGGCATCGGCGGGCGGCTCGAGGGCACGCAGACCCTCACCAAGAACGAGGACGGCACGTTCACGCTCGCCGTCGCGGGTGAGGCGGGGGCGGGGCTGATGGGGAGCCTCCAGCAGAAGGGGCGCGAGGTTCCCGGCGGCGCCTTCTCGAACACCGGTGGCACCGTCGAGTTCACCTTCGACAGCGCCGAGGAGGCGGCGGACGCGGCCCGGACCTTCCTGGGCCCCGTCGCCGGCGGCGTCTCGGGGTTGCTCGATGGGGGCCTCGACGGGGCCCTCGACGGGGCGACGCCGGACTACGGCGCGCTGCTCGACAACGTCTCCGCGCTCGAGCTCAACCCGAACTCGTCCACCGAGCTCGCCGCCAGCCTGAGCGGCGGCCAGCAGGCCTCGCTCGGCGGGGGCGTGAACCAGGAGTATGGCGCGAAGGTGCGCCTCGAGTTCGGCGACGGCGCGCCCCGGGTGGTGCTCAGCCAGTACACCAACATCTCCGCCGAGGTGGCCGGCGGCATCCCCGGCCTGAAGGGGGAGCTCGGCGGGGACGTCAAGCTGGAGGTGCAGGAGCGCTTCGAGCTCCCCGACGACCTCAGCGTCAGCGACGTGATGAGCAACCCGGGCAGCCTCGTGAAGGACCTCGCGTCGACGGCGGTGAGCACGGGGGAGGTCTCCGTCTCGCTCACCGCGGACGTGAAGGCGCAGGGGAATGTGCCCATCGCGGGCACGCTCGGCGGCCAGGCCGAGGCCCGGCTCGAGTTCTCCGGTGGCGTGGACGAGGTCTTCGGCTCGGGCGGCATCGAGTCCCTCCTCCAGGGCCGCTTCAGCAAGGCCTTCAACCAGTTCGCCGGGGTGACCCAGCTCGAGGCGAGCCTCACGCCGTACGAGACCGACGTCACCGAGTTCTCCCAGGGCTTCGGCCGGGGGCTGGGCTCCCTCAGTGGCGGCTTCTCCGCGACCACCACCGACCGCAAGGACCCCGCCTTCGAGTACTCGGGCTCGGTGGCGGATGTGCGCGACCAGCTCCGCGACCAGGTCAACCGCTTCCGCCTCCAGGCGCGGTACGCGTAATCCCTCTCCGCCACGAAGGGCCATCCTCGCCACGGGCCACGAGCGCCATGGCGAGGAAGGGCGGGCGCGTCAGTACACGAAGATGAGCCGGCCTTCGGAGTACACGCAGTACAGCTCGCCGGTGGTGTCGCCGGCGCAGCAGGTCTGGGCCTCGCCCTCGTTGAAGCAACGCTTGTTCACGAGCGAGCTGCACGCGGGATAACCCGAGCACGCCAACTGGGAGAGCGCCGAGTCCTGGCTGCTCTCGGGCACGGCCTCGGGCTCGCTGACCGGACCGCCACAGCCCAGCAGGGAAAGGCTGAACAACACCGCTGTCACAACAAGAGACTGCTTCATGTGGAGCCTCGTCGGGTGAGTGGGACGAAGCCAGCCTAATCCAAGGTGAGCCCGCGTCGATGGGCACCGCATCTCATGAAGGGGAGGGTGCGACGAGACCCCGAAGCCGCCTCGTTCAACATGTGACGCCGATACCAGGGTAACTCCGGTGCGGATGAATCCGACTCCAGGTGAAGCGACTTCGTCCAGGCCGGATCGGGCGTCTGGACGAAAGTGACGGATTCGAATCGGCTGAGGATGTCAGTCGTGCTTGAGCGCGATGATGGGGTCCACGCGGGAGGCCCGGAGTGCTGGCAGCCACGTCGCCACCAGCCCCACCGTCAGCAGCACCAGCGGCGCGGCGATGAACGACAGCGGGTCCAGGGTGCTGACGCCGTGGATGAAGCCAGACACCAGCCGCGTCAGCGCCAGCGCGCCCGCGCACCCCAGCACCACGCCGCCCGCCACCGAGCCCAGGCCCTGCCGGAGCACCAGTCGCACCACCTGGCCCCGCGTGGCGCCCAGCGCCAGGCGCACGCCCAGCTCCCGCGTGCGCTGACCCACCAGATAGGACAGCACGCCGTAGATGCCCACCGCGGCCAGCAGGAGCGCCAGCGCCGCCATCATCGCCAGCAGCACCATGTTGAAGCGCTCGGAGCCGAGGGAGCGCGCGACGTGGTCCTCCAGCTTCAGCGTCTCCATCACCGGCTGCCGCGCGTCCACCGCCCACACCTCGCGCTGGACGGCCGCGACCACCTCCGCGTGGCCTCCCGGAGCGCGCACCAGCAGGTTGCGCGGAATCATCCGCACGAGCAGGGAGGCGATGCCCTGGGACATCTGTCCGGGCGCCACGTACATCACCGGAGGCGGCTCGTCGTTCAGGCCATCCTCGCGCACGTCCCGCACCACGCCCACCACGACGCGAGGCACCTCGTCCCGGAGGCTGGGCACCGAGTGCGCCACGCGGATGCGCTGGCCCAAAGGGTCCTCGCCCGGCCAGAACCGGCGCGCCGCCGTCTCGTTGAGGACCACCACCGGCTCGGAGCCCGCCACGTCCGACTCCGTCAGGAGCCGCCCGCGCACCAGGCCGATGCGCAGCGCCTGGAAGTAGCCCGGTGTCACCGGGCGGTACTGTCCCCAGCCCGCGCCAGGGCCGTTGTCATCACCCGTGTATCTGCCCTCGATGGAGAACGACATGCTGGGGCCCGCGCCCATGGGTAGCGCGGAGGTGGAGCCGACCTCCTCCACGCCGGGCAGCGCCCGCACCCGCTCCTCCACCTGCGCCTCGAAGCGCTCCAGGGCCTGCAAGGTGCCGTAGCGCGCCTCCGGCAGCGACATCCGCAGCACGTGGACTCCGCGCGGGTCGAAGCCCGGCTGGACGTTCTGGAGCGCGAAGAACCCCCGGATGAGCAGCGCCGCGCCCACGAGCAACATCACCGCCAGCGCCACCTGGCCCACCACGAGCAGCGCGCGCGCGCGCCCGCCCGTGGGCCCCAGGCTCGTGCGCTGGGCCCCTTCGCGCAGCGCGGTCTCCAGGTTCGTGCGCGACGCCTGCCACGCGGGCAGCAGCCCGAACAACAGACCCGTGAGCAGCGACGCGGCCAGCGTGAAGCCCAGCACGGTGCCGTCGATGCCCACCTGCGAGCTGTCTGCGGACAGCAGGGGAGAGGTGTCTGGTGCCAATGCGAGCAGCCCGGGCAGCGCCGCCGAGGCCAAGAGCACCCCCAGTCCTCCGCCCAGCACGGAGAGCAGCAGGCTCTCGGTGAGCATCTGCCGCGCGAGCCGCCCCGGGGCCGCGCCCAGCGCCGCGCGCACGACCCACTCGCGGTTGCGCGAGGCCGCTCGCGCGAGCTGGAGGTTGGCCAGGTTCACGCATGCGATGAGCAACACCAGCCCCACGGCGCCCAGCAGCACCCAGAGCGCCAGTCGAAGGTCGCCCGCGAGGAACGTCCTGAGCTCCACCGGGACGTAGTCCTGGCCCTCGTCGAGCAGGCCTGGGCTCTCCGTGCGCACGCGTCCACCCAGCGTCCGCAGCATGGCCGTCGCGCCGTCGAGGGTGATGCCCGGGCGCAGCCGTCCGGTCACGAAGAGGAAGTTGACGTCGGCGTGGTCGGTGAGGTCGAGCTGGAGTGGCGTCCACAGGAGTGCGCCCCGGGGATGGGCGAACGTGGCGGGGGCCACGCCCACCACCGTGTAGGGCTCGTCGTCGAGGACGATGGAGCGGCCCACCACGTCCGGTGCGCCACCGAAGCGCCGCTGCCACAGCCCCTCGCTGAGGACGACCACGCGGGGGCCGCCCACCACGTCCTCCTCCGGAAGGAAGCCGCGTCCCAGCGTGGGCCTCGTGCCGAAGGTCTCGAAGAAGCTCCCGGTCACCCGGGCGCCCGGCAGCCGCTCCGGCAGACCGTCACCCACGACGCTGAAGCCCGAGAGCAGCTGCTCGTGGGCCGAGACCCGCGAGAAGGGTGAGCCCTCCGCGGTCATCCACGTGTAGGCCGCGATGGACTGTGACGCCGAGCGCCCATGGTCCTTGTTGATGCGCACCACCTGCATCAGCTGGTCGGGCTCGGGGTAGGGCAGCGGCCTCAAAAGCACGCCGTTGACCACGCTGAAGAGCGCGGTGTTCGCCCCGATGGCGAGGGCCAGCGTCAGGAGCGAGACGAGCGTGAAGCCCCGGCTCTTGAGCAAGAGCCGGACGGCGAAGCGGACATCCTCGAGCAGCGCGGGCACGGGGGAACCTCGGGGGCGAGTGCCGTCCTACGGCGCCGCGCGCGGGCGATTGCACGCGCGGGCTCGCCCAGGACTCCGGGTCTCAGCGCCGCTGGAGTCCAGGTGCGTGCGCAGCGGGACACCGGGGATTCCCAGGCGGGCGACCTCAGCGTCCGCCGAACAACCCTCCGAGACCTCCCAGCCCGCCGCCGGAGGAGCCGCCACCGGTGAGCAGGGGGAGGACGGAGAGGACCTTGCCGACGAGCGCGGGGTCCAGGCGCGACTTGAGGAAGTCGAGCAGCAGGGGCGCCACGAGGGTGGCCTTGCTCGCGTCCAGGTTGAAGCGGCCGAGCAGTGAGACGACGGCGGCCACCTCCGCGCCCTGCGTCGCGGCGCCACCCAGCGCGCCCAGCAGCCCTCCCGCGCCGCCGCCCTGTCCGCCCATGAGTCCGCCGAGCGCGCCCATGAGCCCGCCACCTTCCGGCTCGGCGGCGGGCGCGGCCTTCTGCCACGTGTCCATCTCCGGGATGGCCTGGCCCAGCTGGTTCGCGGTGTCCGCGCCGAGCTTCTCCTTCACCGTGCCCTGCACCAGCTTCAGCAGGCCGCCCGCCAGGCCCTGCGCCTGCGTGCCATCGACTCCGAGCTGCTGGGAGAGCTGTCCGATGAGGTCCATGTCATGTCCCTTCGTGTCCACGAGGAGCCCTGCTTCGTAGCCGACCTGGGGCCGCGCGTGTAGTGGCCTCGGTTGTTCGCGCAGGACGTCCGACGAGGACGCGCGCGCGTCCGGGGTGAACGCGGACCTCGGGGGCTCGGGGCGCCCCGGAGTGTTTCCTCCCTCGCATCATGCGACGACAGGTGTTGCGGCATGGCACCTGCGGTGCGTCTGCGGAAAGTCGCCCGCTGTGGCACCGCGAGACATCGCGTCGTGCCGCTCGGGATTGGCGCAGGCCCCCTCGTGTCTGCCCTGCGCCAGGGGCGACACGAAGCTCCCGCATCAACGTCACGCGCGAAGTCCTCGGGATGGAGCCGATACATGACTTGTGCAAGCTGTGGGAAGCCTCTGGCTGGGGCCCCGAGCGCGAAGGTCGCGTTCTGCCCCGCCTGCACCGAGGGTCTGGACAAAGCAGGCGTCCCTCTCGGATGGGCCGCGAGTGAATGCTCGAAGTACAGAGGCTTGATGGTCGGCGTGGCGATGCTCACCGGGCTGCACAAGAAGTCAGCTGCCCAGTCGGCCGCCGGCTCGGGCTCCGCCCCGAGAGACAAGGCGCGCAAGCAGGCTGTCAGGAAGAGTCCCCAGGAGGCGGCAGCAGCAGCGGAGCCCTGCGCGCCGAGCAAGTTGACGGCGCTCCAGCTGAAGAAGATGGAGGAGCCGTATAGAAATCTGGACCTCCCGCATCTGGACCTCTTGGCCCGCTCCGCGAATCAAAATGGCCTCGGTGACCTGAGCAACGGCCTGCAGACCTGCAGGATGCTCATGGTGGGCACGAAGTGGACGGTCGCCATCGACTCCAACCCCCCGGACCTCGCCACGATGCTGCCGAGCTTCGCTGGGGTCGAGAAGGGCGCTCTTGAAGACGAGTACCACGAGGTCGCCGTGGAGACTCCCGGCATGGTCGGCACGAAGGACCGGCTGGTTGTCACGGAGTATGGCTACCGCACGGCGAAGGAGCTGAACGAGTACACGCGCAGCTCGGGGCTGCGTGAACACGAAATCGGTATCATGAGCAACCTGGCGCTGAAGCCGCCGCTCGCGCTGAGCGAGCTGGACCTGTCCCAGCCACACCTGCGAGAGGTGCTCCCGAAGCATGGCAAGGAGTGGCGGTTCTTCTTTGGTTATGGTGCCGGCCAGAAGGAGAGGGCTCGCAACGACCTCCTCCTGGATCGAGTCATCTTCGACCCGAGCATCACCCAGGCCATCGTGCTCCCCATCAACCATCACACCGTGGGGGAGGACAGCAAGAAGAGTCGGCTTGGAATCACGTATCTTGAGCGATACCTCGAGCAACGGAAGGGCCCCTTGGCCCAGCTCAAGAGGGGCAAGGCCGTTGAGTTCGACACGCTGACCGTCGAGACCCTGAGTCTGGGCAACAGGGTGATCAAGGTCGTGGCCATGAAGCCCAAGCAGGTGATTGCCTACTCTGACATGCAGCAGCTATGGCGCGCCGCGGACAGGTCTTTCACCATCGCGGAAGGAGATCAGTCCTTCAGTGAGGCCATCTCGGCCGGCATTCCCATGGCCTATCAGCTTTGGCGCACGAAGGGGACTGCGCACAAGCAGGCGTTGTACGACAGCTTCGTCAAGCAGGCAGGAAACATCGCCGAGTTCATCGTCCGGTGCGCGAATTACCCCGAGAATGACTTGGACCCTGGCGAGCTGGCGAAGATCATCAAGGACTGTAACAGCAAGCAATTCCTGGCGCAGTACTCCGAGTTCGCGGCGGGGCTTGCGGAGACATACGACATCGCGCCTCGCCTCCGGGGATTCGTCAAACGATACTGGGTACGGATGAACCGCCACGCACTGGCCCAAGAGTTCCCTGTCTTCGGGGAGAAGTTCGGGGTCATCAGCGCGCTGGAGGCCGCCGGCCGTTTCGACGAAGCCCATGCGAAGACTCTCGATATGCTTGGGAGCTGTGGAGTTCACATCGGCCCATTCAATGCTCGGCGGAAGAAGTTCGGGAGGCAAGGGGCTATCAAGGCAGGGATAGGAGAAAGCCTCGAGCGCCAGGCCATGCCACGCGAAGTGTTTGCGTTGATCTACCAATACGATGATTCGGATTTATCGGAGGGTCAGCCCTCCGCGCCTCCCGCGGGGGCGACAGGTGCGTCGACAGCGACGGCGGTGGCAGGCACGGCGCCTGTGGGAGCCTCCGCCGCCGCTGCCGCGGGCGTGGCTCCGGCTGCTCCGAAGCCACCTTCCTCGTGAGCCGGTCGCGCCCTCAGTCCTCGAGCACCGGAGGAGTCGTCTGGGTGAGCGCCGCCGGGGGCTCGCCGCGGGTCATGGACAACAGGCCCTTGAAGCAGCGCACGGCGAGCAGCCAGTTCCTGGGCGCGCGCATGTCCAGGCCGCCCAGGAGCTGCTTGAGCATGCTGAGCGTGTCGAAATAGACGCGCTCACAAACGAGGGTCTCCGACGCATCGAAGATGAAGAACCCCGTCATGCGCACGCGGAAGCGGCTGCCCGTGGGCGGGATGTTCCCCAGGGGGCCCAGGTGGGTCCCCATCAGCCAGAACTCGACGATGACCGCGTCGTCGCTGTGCCGCAGGGAGATGAGCTCGTGGTGCTGGTCCGGGAACGCGACGCGGGTGTTCCGGTAGTACTCGCGCACCGCGGAGCCGCCGTCGTGCACCGTCATCGTGGGGACCAGCTCGTAGTGGGGATGAGGGAACGTCGACAGGACGTCGTCCCACTGCTGCCGCACCTCGTCGCGGAAGTGGTCCAGCACCAGCTTCTGACGGGCCTTGCGTCGAATCTCGGGAGTCATGCTCGCCTCGGTGGCGCTCCCTCGAGCGCACGCTCCAGGGAAGCAGGGCGGGAAGATAGCGTGCCTGCCGGTGGAGGTTCAGGCCGGAGTGCGAGCGCGTCCGACGGTGGAAACGACGAATCGCCAGCAGGGATGACCTCCCGCTGGCGACCCGAGTCGTCATCGCCCGGATGAAGGGCGAGCGGTGCTACGGAATCTGCTCGTAGGGGTTGTTGGGGTTGTAGGGCCCGACGATGATGACGCCACCACCGCACGTACGGGGACCACCGCGAACCTTGGTCTTGATCTGCATGGTCTGCTCCTGATGGGTGCTGCGTGAGCTCCAGTCTCGCGGTGACCGGGTGAGCCGCTCGCGGCTGGAGTGTGGATTCAATTGCACCTGTAATCAGTCGTCAAGGGGCTGAACCCATGCGCAGGCTCGGTGATATGGGTTCGAGTGATTGATGCGACATGTCACGGAGCCGGGCTCGGCCCGCAATCCCTGACACTCCACGCTTGGGCTGTCTCGGGCGGGTGCGTCAACAGTCTTTGTCACACGGGGTAGGGCGCGACACCAACCCCGCAAGGCGGGCGTATCTGTTTCCGAGGCCTGTGGGGAATCAAGGACGCCGGCGGGGTGGTCCATCGCCTGATAGCGTCATCTCCCCGGGAGGGTGCATGCGCAGGTCATCCGTGGTGGCAATCATTCTGGGGGTGCTCGCCCTGGTCTTGGCCGGGGCGCTCTTCTCCTTCAATCGTCCTGCCGCCCTGCCCAAGGTTCGCGAGCCGTCCACCGTGACGCGACCCGACGAAGCGCCGTCGACCCCGGGGCCGTCCGAGGCTCCCCACGATGGCGGAACTCTGCGTCTTGCCTCCGCTGTCCTCCTGGAGGGAGTCGTCGTCGACGAGGACGACCAGCCGGTGACGGAGGTCGCGGTGGCCGCGATGACGCCGCTCCGACTGATGACGGATGTCGCTCGACCTGCCGGTGAGCCGGACCTCGTGGAGCAGGCCGGAGGGATGACGCAGCGGTTCGGAGACTACGTCTCGGACCGGTTCGAGACGGAGGTCGACGACGCGGGCCGCTTCGTCCTCGAGGTGGCTCAGGCGGGGCCCCACGTCCTTGTCGCCTCGGCGGAGGGCTACGTCGTCACACGCGTGGACGTCCCGGCGCCCGCCAAGGACCTCCGGCTCGTCCTGCGCGCCGGTGGGCAGGTGGTGGGCAGCGTGGTCAGCGCCTCGGGAATCGTGCTCCCGGAGGTGAAGCTCTTCCTGTTCGCCGAGGGCCAACAGACCCATGTCGCCGAGACCACGAGCGATGAGCAGGGGCGCTTCCAACTGCGCACCGTGCAGCCCGACCGATACACACTCAAAGCGATCTTCGACACGGGCGCTCCGCATCGGATGTCGCGCGTCATCGATGTCCGTCCCTCGGAGACGACGACGGTGACCTTGCGGATGGACACGGGTCGCTCCGTGTCCGGCACCGTGGTGGACGAAGCCGGGCGCCCCGTGGCTCACGCCGAGGTGTCGGCCCGGTCGGACCGGGAAGCCCACGCCGAGCTGTACGAGCGAGAGAATGGTCACCGGGTGTCGGACTCGTCCGCGCGCACGGATGCCGCGGGGCGCTTCACGGTCCACCACCTGCTACCGGGCAGCTGCCTGCTCTCCGTGGAGAAGCCCGGCTACGTGCAGCGTGAGCACGATGGCGAGGACTCCCAGCGCACCGTCCTGGCGGGCGCGAAGGACGTGACGCTGGTGATGCGCTATCAGGGCAGCATCCTGGGGCGACTCCGGCGCCCGGACGGCACGCCCATCACCCGCTTCAGCATCAACGACGAGCCCATCGAGCATGACGACGGGGCCTTCCGGTTTCCCATCCAGCAGCCGGGCGTGACCTGGCTGACGTTCGACGCCCCGGACCTGCTGCGCACCCTCCGCGAGGTGCGAGTCGAGCCCGGCCAGGACGTGGACCTGGGCGACCTCATCCTCGAAGCCGGGAAGCGGATCCGCGGACGGGTGCTGGACACGAGGACCTCCGCTCCCATCGAGGGCGCCAAGGTCGCCGTCCAGCACACGCAGGCGGGCTCCGGGGGGACGGAGGCCCCGGAGCTGGCGAGCGCGAAGACGGACGCGACAGGGGGCTTCGAGCTTGCCCCGGTGGAGCCCGGCTCACTGCGCCTGGATGTCTCCCGCTCCGGCTACCTGCCCCTGCGAGGCTCGCTGCGTGTGAGCGAGGAGCCGCTGGAGCTGCGCCTGTCCTCAGGCGCGCGAGTGTCGGGCACCGTGAAGGACCGCGAGGGGCGGCCCGCGGACGTGGTGCTGCGAGTCTTTCCCCTGGGGGACCACCAGGGCCACTCGCCCAGCATCCTGCAGGTCCGGGATGGAACCTTCGACGTGGCGGGGCTGGAGCCTGGGGAGTACGTCTTCAAGGTCCTCTCCGTGCACGACTCCCTGGGGAATGCCTGGTCGGAGAAGCGCTCCGGCCGCTATGTCCCACGCAGGGTCACGCTGGCGCCCGAGGAGCAGCGGGTGCTCCAGATCCAGGAGCAGGATGGGCGCTCCTCGCTGCGTCTGCGCATGCCCCGCTTCACGGGCGTCGCTCCCGAGGATGTCGCTCCTCACGCGGCGGTGCTCATCCCGGGGACCGTCCCGCAGGTGCGCACCTATTCAGGCTTCGAGCGGCTCATGCGTGAGCAGGGCGTGCCCGCTCCGCCGAAGCCGTCCTCTCCCGAGGTCGTTTACGACGCGCTGCCCGCGGGCCGTTACACGTACCTGCTCGTCGGAAAGCGCCCCCAGGGAGGTCCCTACCTGGTGCACACCGAAGTACTGGTGGTGCCCGAGGCCCAGAGCGTCACCCGGGACCTCCAGCCCGTCTGGTCACCCATCACGCACATCATCCTCTGAGCCCGCAGGCTCGCGAGCGGACTGGCTGCTCGTGATCTATGCGGGCGGATTGGTACTCTTCGTTGTCAGGGGAACCCACGAGTCATGTGGCACTTGTTGGCATTAAGCTCGGAAATTCCTCCGAAGTCGGAACTCCTGCGGATTGTCATGGATAGGGTCCGCGCTGACTCAATTGCAGGTGGAAGTGTTTTTTATGTAAAGCTTGTGGTTCCCAGAGGTCATGAGTGGGGGGGACATGAGACGGATTCCGACGCAGAGGTGGGCGTATGCCGTTCTGCTGCTTTGGGCTGCACTTTTTTCGGGTGGCTGTGGTGCCTCCAAATTCCGGGTAGCCAAGGGACAGAGCACAAGGGATGGCAAGCTGTTGCTCACGTGTGAGGGCGAACCACGCCGGATCTCCATACGAGACAAGGGATACGTCATCCCTGTGGGAGCCTTGAGTCTGGAGTGCACTCCGTCGACGGGCCACTGCAAGGCCAACCCTGATGGGACTTTGGAGGTCTCGGAGGGAACATGGGTTGCCGTGAAGGCTGGACGTGCCTTGGTGGCGAGCCATGCGGAAGGCGCCCTCTGTCTCAAGTCTTCCGGGGCGACGAGTTGCAGTAGTGATGATGAGTACGTCCTGGATGTTGCCATCGATTGTAGTGACTCGCCTGTGGATCTGCTCTATCGCGAGGATTCCATGGCGGAGTGGCTGCCCATGCGTGGGTCGGTTTTCGTCGCCTCGCCCGAACGCGGACTGCGACTCAGGGCACTTCGTGAGGTGAATTTCAGCTACAGGCAGGAAGGGAAGTTGGTTGAGGAGCTTCTGAAGGCGGGCCAGGAGAAGGAGTTCGTCCCAGGAGGGAAGTTGCCAGAAGAACTCATCATGCGTGCCGTCTCCAATTCGATGCGCGTCATCCTGTTTGAGAGACGAGTGTCGGATGGGCGGAATCCCTGACGGAGACAGACCTCTATGCACCTTCGCGTGGTAGGGATGGCACTCGCGTGTGCGCTGGCCGCGTCGCCTGCGCGAGGAGCGGAGGCTTCGCAATCCGCACCTCTCCAGTTGAGGATTCTGCTGATGTTCGACCTGTCAGGCTCGATGGTGGGGCTGGGAGGGAAGCCTTCTGCGTATAGTGTTGTTCGTGAGAAGTCTCGAAGGCAATTGGCTCTTGTTGCGCAATGGGCGAGTGAGCTCCCGGGGCACTGCTCTATCGGAGCCGAGGTTTGGGGGTTCTCATCGATTCAGCCAGCAGCGAGGGGAAGGCCTGATGAGGCTTGGGAGGCTTCTTGTCGGGCAGGCGACGCGGGGGCTCGGTTCCAGCCGATGATTGGAGGACGGTTCGGCGATGCGAAGACAAGCAAGGACGCGCTCCTGGAGAAAGACTTTGCCGTCGACGCGCGGGAGTTGTTGCTGCCTGTCACGGGGCCAGATGGGCGGTACGATACTCCACTGACGCAAGCGCTTCAGTTCGGCAGGATGCGACTGCGCCAGAGTGCGAAGGAGGGGGGGCCGGCGGTGCTGGTCATTGCCTCGGATGGTGTCCCCGACTGCTTCGTTGCCGGGGAGAACCGTGTCAAACCTGAGGATGCGGAAACCCGTAAGGGGCGTTTGAAAGAACTTCGCGACCAGTTCCTTGCTGAGTGGCGCCAAGGGGCGGATGGGATAGCTCAGTTTGTGGTTTTTAACGCTGATGATCCGGCGCGACATCCGGGGCCTTTTCTTCCGAATACTGTGTGTGGAGGGGACGGGGCCTGCGCGCCCGATGTGCGGCTCACGACCGTCCTGCAGCAGTTCAAAGACCAATGCGAATGCAGACGTGATTGCACGAATCCGGACTACGAGCCGGAAGAGATGACATGTGATGGGGTGGATAATGACTGCGACGGAGAGATCGACGAGGCTCCATGTCTACCAGTATGTGAGGGGCGCGAATCGCTGGCGGATATCGTCGCGGTGGGGAGTGCCGTGCGGTGGCAGTGTTCAGGTGTTCTCATCGAGCCGAATGTCGTCCTGACCGCAGCTCATTGTCTGCCTGCTTTTCGGGTGATGGTGGGAGACTCCATCGAAGAGGACCAGGTGGTGGTTCCTGTCGTGGAGGCCGAGCGGCATCCGGATCCCTCAGTCGACATCGCGTTGTTGCGATTGGCTCGCCCGTTGGAGAACCCACGACATGCGCGACGCCAGTCCAAGGATGGCGCTCCTCCGAGTCACATCTTGTCGCATGCCGGATTTGGAGCGTCTTCGGTCAATGGTCAGTCTGGGTTCGGTGCGAAGCGAGAGGTCTTGTTGGACGGGGATGGGTGGGGCTGTAGTGCCGAGCGCTCTTTCAGGGAGGGGTGTAATCCGCGACACGAGATGCGTGTAGGCGGAAGTCCTGGGCGTGATACGTGTTCAGGGGATAGTGGAGGAGGACTGTTCGAATTCATGCCGAGGGCTCCAGCATGTATTTCTCAGAGCTATTGTGCTGACCCGGAGAGCTTCCCCCTCATGGGGGTGGAGCGCAGGCTCATTGCTATCACTTCGCGCTCCACGGCGGGGGCTCGGGTGCAGTGCGGGCAGGGCGGAATCTATACGCGAATCGACGCCATCCGGTCATGGCTCGACTCACGCTTGGTGACTCTGGTCCAGGCCGGACGCAACGAGAAGGGACGGTAGAGCGAACATGAGGCTTTGGTGGGGAGCTTCGCGACTCGTGTGGCTGGGACTTCTGATTTCAAACCTGGGGTGGGGAGGCGCAGTTGCTTTGGCGGCGCAAGCGGCTCCGGATGCTGGAGGTCTGGGGGCGAATCAGGGGGAGATTTTCGTGACGCACGGTGCTGCTCACCTGAGAGGAGGTGATGGGGGTAGCGCGGCGGATAGCAAGCCGGGGAAGGACCAACGGGTTGAAGGCACAGCTCTGTTGAGTCAAGGCGTTATCGTCGTGTCTGATGAGTCGGTGCGCATCACCTTGTTGCCCGCGAGCCTTCCTCCGTCGACGACCAAGGCGAGCTTTGACAGGTTCAAGACGAAGGACAGTGATTTCAAAGGCGCCGATGCTGGCACCGCCCGGCCCCTGAACGAGGACTATGCGGGAGATCACATCGAGGTCGTTTGGGATCCCTCGGTTAATGCTCCCCTTGCGAAGTCGGTGGTTCTCGGTGTGGGAACCTGGCAGCTTTCTTTCTTCGCACATGCGCTCCAGCATCCAAGCATTCCGTTCGCTGATACGTCCTGGTCCCAGTTCGGATTCGTCGATTACGGTGAGCAACTGGTTCAGGAAGGCCAGAAGCAACTGGTCGCCTGTGCGTTCCGAAAGACTGGAAATACGCAGAAAATGCCACTGATGAGGTCGGGACAGCATAATACTTGCCCTGCCGCGGCTACTGAGGAGGACCTATCTGCCGGGTGGAGCAGCATCCCCATCTACATCATGGCAGGACCATTGCTCTCACCCCAGCAATTGCTGAAGAACTTCGGACAGCGAGGGGAGGTGGCGGTGCCGCTGCCCTCGAGTGGTCGAAGTTTCGAGGACAGCGCTATCTCAGCGACCTCCGAACTCTTCCAGGCGGTCGCGGATGTTGCATTGGAGCGAGTGGAGATCGCCGCACTGGAGGCCATTCGTGAGCAGATTCTCGCCAAATTGTGTGACGCCAGTCTGGAAGGCTTGGTGGAACAAGCCTTCCAGGGAGTGAAGTGGGAGGCCCGGGGGGCGCCTCAGCCGGTATTGCACCGGACCTGTGAGGCGCTCAAGCGGGTTCGTCTGCAGGAACTGGCAACGGCGAGTGCGGGCCTTCAGGTCGCGCTCAAGCAGGACATCGCAGACTTTGCCGCGACACTGTTGGCCCTTCCATTGAAACAAGGAATGTATGGACTGAGGCAAGGCACCGAAACCCATGCGCTGATTGCAAGGGATCCAAACCAGGGGCTCGCAGCCATCGTTGGAGGTCTTGCACTTCTGGTCAAGTTTTCACTGGAGCCTGAGTCCACGGGGAGTAGCATCGCCGCCGCGCAACTGGTGGTTCGGCAGTTTGTGGAGTCCATCCGAGAAGACAGCCTGCACCGTCTGCAGGACGTTGGTGGCGTGCCCGACTCGCTCATTATCAGGGGAGGACTTGTCGTCGCGGCGACGGTCATCGCCGCATGTCATGTCGAGGGGGACTGTGACAGCCATCTGGTTCGTCGTCATGTCGAGCATCCCGAGTTGTTCATGTCCCTGAAGAGTCATCCACTTCTGAAGAATATTGGAAACGACCCGCGCTATGTCGCACTTCAGGGGCGGCTGACGAGCATCGTTGCCCACGGGATTGCAGTGATGTCTCCGCGCAGCCAACAGGACAGCCGCCGAACCGCCATTGAGGCCGCGGCGATGTCCTTCGAGACACTCGAACTCCTGGTGGAGGCAGGAAACGACACGCCAGAAGTACGCCTCCTGCGGAAGCGCGAGTTGCGTGCATACCGTGAGATGTCCGAGGCCATGCTCAAGCAGAACTTCACCCTGGCGCTGGTCTCGGCAGCAGGCATCGCCGCAGTGAAGTTGACGGGAGATCCTGCGGAGCAGTTCGACCGGAAGATGCGTTATGCCAGTGCCTTCGCGAACTATCTCCAGTCCTATCCCTCATTGAATGCGTTGGGCAACCCAGGAGTAGAGTTGAGCCTGGAAGAGCAACGTCGACTGAGGAGGCAGAGCATCAACACGTTCGTGGACCTGGCTAGCGACCGAACGCAGCAAGTGGGAGACGTCGCTGTGGCGCTCACGGTGACGCCTGGAATCAGGGCCTTCAGGTGGGCTTCCACTCGGGTGAATGATTTCCCAGCAGGGACTCACCTTGCACTGCCCTTGGGGGTCAACGTGGAATTTGGCCTGTCAGACCATGTGGGGCTAGGGGGCAATGTGTCCGTTTTCGACCTGGGACAATATGCGAGCCTCAATGTCTCCGACCGGGCTGCGCAGACGGCCAAGCCCGAGCCGATGACGGCCTTCGCTCCAGGGCTCGGAATCAGCGCGAGCTACCGGAATTGGAACGTCATCCTTGACGCGCGCTATGCACCACAATGGAAGTTCAATGAGGAAGCCAGTCGACGAAACGTCTCCTTTGGATTGAGCCTGGGCTACCGGGTGCCTCTGCTCCAACTGCACTGATTGGCCTGTGCTTAGATGGATTCGCCTGGCTCGGTGGTCCTTTTTCTGTTGGGGCACCGAGCCCTCCTGCTTGCGGCCCGAACGAGTTCAGCCACCTCACTCCCGCGCGCCGGTGAACTCCGGCAGCAGGTACTCG
This sequence comes from Myxococcus sp. AB025B, assembly GCF_006518215.1. Classification (NCBI taxonomy): domain Bacteria; kingdom Pseudomonadati; phylum Myxococcota; class Myxococcia; order Myxococcales; family Myxococcaceae; genus Myxococcus; species Myxococcus sp. AB025B. Next base: position 2,579 of record NZ_SRLW01000045.1, on the reverse strand, counting down.
TCCACGGAGGGGGCCTTGTCGATGAGGCCCAGCTCCACGAGCTGCTGGGAGAGCTGCTCCCACCGCTCGCGCTTCATCGCACCCAGGCCCCGGGCCTTCGTCTCCTCGGTCTCGATGAGCGGCTTCTGGGCCTCGGCTCCCGCGGCGAACGTCTCCGCGTCCATCGTCGTGTTCAGCTTGCCCATCACCGCGTTGGTCGGCCCCGGGTTGTCCAGATACGCGCGCCAGCCCTCGCGCACCGCCGCCACGAACGCCTTCACCTGCTCGGGGTGCTCCTTCCAGTACTGCCGCCGGGTGATGACCACGGCGATGTACGGATTGAAGCCCTCGTCGGCCACCAGGAACACGGCAGGCGTGGCACCCTGCCGCCTGGCGGCGATGGGCTCGGCGGTGACGAAGCACTGCTGGGCGAAGTCCTTGTCCGCGAGGAAGCGCGCCACGCCGCCGTCGTAGGGCACCACCTTCACCTTGTCGAAGCTGTACTTCTTCTTCAGGAAGGCCACATACGAGAGGCCCGGCTCCAGCGCCACCGTGCCCGAGGACAACACGTCCTGGATGCCCTTCGCCCCGCGGGACGCGTGGGCCATGATGGCGTGCGGCGACGTCTGGTACACCGCGAACAGCGGAATCACATCCAGGCCCCGCGCGCGCGCGGTGATGAGCTCATCCGCGCCGCTGATGCCGAACTCGGCCTTGCCCGTGGCCACCATCTGCTGCACCGGCGCGCCCGCGCCGCCGCCCAGGATGTCCACCTCCAGCCCATGCCGCGTGAAGGCCCCCGACTCGCGCGCCGCGTAGAAGCCGCCGAACTCGGGCTCCGCCACCCAGTTGAGCGCCAGCTTCACCTTGGCCGGAGCGGCCTTCCGTGGCGCCGGGGTGCCTGCCTGGGCGCCCTGGGCGGGCTCCTCCTTCTGGCGCGAACAGGCGCTCGCGGCCACCAGCAGCCCCACGCACCCCAACAGCTTCACCAGACGTCCGCTCACGTTCTGCCTCCCTCCCACGTGACTCAATTCCCCTGCGCCGACGGGTGCCAGCGCCGCAGCAGCCGGGCTCCCGTCAGGCTCACCGCCCCGAACAACACCAGCCCCAACCCCGACGCCGCCAGCACCGCCGCGAACAACAGGTCCGTGCGCAGCTGACGGTACGCGGCCAGCACCAGGATTCCCAGCCCCGCCGTGCCCTCGGAGAAGCCGGCGACGAACTCGCCGACGATGGCGCCGATGACCGACAGCCCCGAGGCAATCTTCAACCCGGTGAACAGGTGCGGCATCGCCGCGGGCAGCTCCAGCTTCCACAGCGTCGCGAAGCGCCCGGCGCCATACAGCCGGAACATGTCCCGCAGCGGCGGCTCCACCGAGCGCAGCCCGGTGAGCGTGTTGGCGATGACCGGGAACAACGAGACGATGAAGGACGACACCGCCACCGCGCGAGGGCCCGGGCCGAACCACAGCACCAGGAGCGGCGCGATGGCCACGATGGGCACCGTCTGCAAAAAGAGCGTGTACGGGTAGAGCGCGCGCTCCACCATCCGCGAGGACGCAAGCGTCACCGCCACCAGCACGCCCAGCACCGCGCTCAACCCGAAGCCCACCAGGGCCGCGCGCCCCGTGGTGAGCGCCGCGCCCAAGAGCGAGCCCGCCTCCCGCGCTCCCACCGCCCCCACCGCCGAGGGCGGAGGCACCAGCCAGACCGGGACCTCGAAGAGGCGCACCGCGGCTTCCCAGAGCGACAGCAGCACGACGAGCGCCACCAGCGGCGGCAGCGCCGCGCGAAGGGCCGGGCGGTTCACCAGCGCTCTCCTTGCTCCAGCGCCTCGTGGAGCAGCCGGGCCTCGCGGGCGAAGGAGGCCTCGGTGCGCAGGGCCGCGCCGCGCTCGGCGGGCAGCTCCAGCGTCCGGTCCAGCACCACGCGCGCCGGCCGCCGCGACAGGACCACGGCACGCTCGGCCAGGTAGGCGGCCTCGGAGATGGAGTGGGTGACGAAGAGCACCGTCATCCCCAACTGGCGCCACAGCGCGCGGAGCTGGTCATCCAGCCGGCCGCGCGTCAGCTCGTCCAGCGCGGCGAAGGGCTCGTCCAGGAGCAGCAGCCGGGGTCGGGTGACGAGCGCGCGCGCCAGGGACACGCGCATGCGCATGCCGCCGGACAGCTCGGCGGGGTGACGGTCCGTGGCATCCCCCAGGCCCACCTGCTCGAGCACGGCGCGCGCGGCGGCCCGTCGCTCCGACTCCGGCACGCCGGTCAGCTCCAGCGGCAGCGCCGCGTTGTCCAGCACCGTGCGCCAGGGCAGCAGGTGCGCGTCCTGGAACACATAGGCGATGGGGGCGCGCTCCCCGGGCGTGCGCTCCAGCGACGGCGTGAAGGTGATGTGCCCGGCCTCCGCGCGGTCCAGCCCGGCCACCAGCCTGAGCAGCGTGGACTTGCCGCAGCCGGAGGGCCCCAGCAGCGCCACGAACGCGCCGGGCGCGACCTCCAGGTCCAGCCCCGACAGCACGGCGACGTCACCCGGGAAGGTGCGGCGCAGGCCCTCGACCTTCACGCGGACGCCCCCACTTCCGGACACGGGGGGCAGGGGAGCGG